>DASYJZ010000001.1:0-3187 GCA_035995965.1 Longimicrobium sp.
CACGTGCGGCGGCAGCACCTCGATCCCCTCGCGCGGGATGCGCGGCAGGTAGCGGTGCATGTCGCGGCAGTGGGCGATGTACGCCACCACGTCGTCGGTCTTGTCGACGACCGACGACATCAGCGCCGCCATGAACTCGGCCGGGTAGTGGCACTTGAGCCACGCCGTCTGGTAGGCGACCAGCCCGTAGGCCACGCTGTGCGACTTGTTGAAGCCGTAACGCCCGAATGCCTCGATCTGGTCCGAGAGGTCCTGGATGGCGCGGCGGTCGTGGCCCTTCTCCACCGCCTTCTCCACGAACTTGCCGAGCTCCTTCGCGATCAGGTCGGCGTCCTTCTTTCCCACGGCCTTGCGCAGCACGTCGGCCTCGGCGAGCGAGAGGCCGGCCAGGATCTGCGCGATGCGCATCATCTGCTCCTGGTACACGATCACGCCGTAGGTGGGCTCCAGGACGTCGCTGAGCTCGGGGAAGGGGTACTTCACCGCCTCCTGCCCCAGCTTGCGGCGGATGTACACCATGTCCATCCCCATGTCCAGCGGCCCCGGGCGCACCAGCGCGTTCGCGGCCACCAGGTCCTCGAAGCGGTCGGCCTTCATCGCCCGGAGCTTGTCGGTGGCCAGCGCCGATTCGAACTGGAAGACACCCGAGGTGCCGCCCCGCGCCAGCATCGCGTAGACCTCGGGGTCGTCCAGCTCGATGTCCTCGGCGCGCGCGTACTCCTGAGCGGTGACCGGATTCCGGACCGCGCCGTGCCGGGCCCGGATCGTCGCCACGGCGTCGTAGATCACCGTGAGCGTCTTCAGCCCCAGGAAGTCCATCTTCAACATGCCCGCCTTCTCCAGGCAGTTCATGTCGTACTGGGTGACGATGATGGACTCGCCGCTGCCCCCCGCCCCCTTGGTGCTCTGGGTGCAGATGGGGACGTACTCGTCGAGCGGCCCGGGCGCGATCACCACCCCGGCGGCGTGCACGCTGCTGTGGCGGCTGAGGCCCTCCAGGGTGGACGAGTAGTCCAGCAGCTGGCGGTAGCGCTCGTCCTTCTCGTCCAGCTCGCGGATCTCGGGGATCTTCGACCGCGCCTCGGCCACCGTCATGGAGAAGGCGGGCGAGTTGGGGATGAGCTTGGTGAGCCGGTCGGTCTCCGCGGGAAGGAAGCCCAGGGTGCGGCCCACGTCCTTCACCACCGCCCGGCTCTTCATCGTCCCGAAGGTGATGATCTGCCCCACCGCCTCGCGCCCGTACTTCTCGCGCACGTACTCGATCACCTCGCCCCGCCGCTCGAAGCAGAAGTCCACGTCGATGTCGGGCATCGACACGCGCTCGGGGTTCAGGAAGCGTTCGAAGAGCAGGTCGAACCTGATCGGACAGCAGTCGGTGATGCCGGTGCAGTACGCCACGATCGACCCCGCCGCCGAGCCGCGACCCGGCCCCACGGGGATGTCGTGGTCGCGCGCCCACTGGATGAAGTCGGCGGTGATCAGGAAGTAGCCGGCGTACCCCAGCTTGGGGTCGTTGATCACGCTCAGCTCGTACTCCACCCGCTCGACGATCTCCGGCGGGAGCACCGACTTCGCGTCGGCGCCGACGGGGGCGTCCTTCGCGTACCGTTGGACGGCGCCGCGCCACACCCAGTCGCACAGCATCTCCGCCTCCGTCGCGAACCCCGCCGGCTCGGTGGGGAAGGTGGGGACGTAGTACTTCTTCGGCATCGCGAGGTCCACCATCTCCGCGATGTCGAGGGTGTTGGCGAGCACCTCGGGCCGGCCGGGGAAGCGGGCGGCCATCTCCTCGTGGTTCTTGAAGTACAGCCCGCCGTCGTAGTGCATCCGGTCGGGGTCGGCGAAGTCCTTCCCCAGCCCGATGCAGAGCAGCACGTCGTGCGCCTGGTGGTCCTCGGCGCGCAGGAAGTGGGTGTCGTTGGTGGCGACCACCTTCACCCCCGTCTCGTCGGCCAGGCGGAAGACGCGGCGGTTCAGCTCCTCCTGCCCCTCGGAGTCGTGCGCCTGCACCTCCAGGAAGTAGCGGTCGCCGAAGGTCTCCTGGTGCCAGGCCACGGCCTCCTTGGCCGCGTCCCAGCGGTCGTCCATCAGGTGCTGCGCCACCTCGCCCGCAAGGCAGGCGGAGGTCACGATGATCCCCTCGGAGTACTTCGCCAGCACCTCGCGGTCGATGCGCGGCTTGCCGTAGAAGCCCTCGGTGTAGCCGATGGAGGTGAGGCGCGAGAGGTTGCGGTAGCCCTGGAGGTCGCGGGCCAGCAGCACCAGGTGGTAGTAGCCCTTCTCGCCCTTCGCCTTGACCTTCTCCAGCCGCGAGCCGGGGGATACGTACGCCTCCATCCCCACGATCGGCTTGAGCCCCGCCTTCTTCGCCTGCTCCTGGAAGAGCCACGCGCCGAACATGCAGCCGTGGTCGGTGAGCGCCAGCGCCGGCTGCTCGAACTCGCGGGCGCGGGTGATCAGGTCTCCGAGGCGGTTGGCGCCGTCGAGGAGCGAGTATTCGGAGTGGCAGTGCAGGTGGACGAACGACATGGTGCGGAAGGCGCCTTCGGGAGGACGGGAGATGCTGTCAACGCCATGCGCGGCAACGGCTTGGCGACGGACCTCCGCGCCGCTCACTTGTCACGCCCGGACTGCCTCAATATGCTCCTGCGGCACCCGTTTGGGAAGGCGACGCACCGATCCCGCCACCGGCCGCGCCCGCGCCCGAGCTATCCCCCACCAGGAGCCCTTCGTGACGCATTCCACCCGCCGCGGGGCCGCCGCGGTCGCGCTCGCCGCCGCCCTTCTCGCCGGCTGCAAGCTCCCCGAGAAGGGGCCCGAGACGCCCGACGCGGGGCCGCTCCCGCCGGGGACGCACGCGCTGGCGGCGGGTGCCCGGCTGCCGGCGCCCCCCGTCACGGCGCAGTGCTACTCGCCCCCGGTGCGCATCGTGTTCCACTCGGCGTTCGAGTGGGAGTCGTACTGGCAGGGGAACAACGCGCTCTGCACCGCCCCGCCGGTGCCGCCCGGGATCGACTTCGCGAAGGAGATGATGGTGTACGTCTCCATCGGCAAGCGGATGTCGCCCCGCGACAGCATCTCGATCGACGGGAGCGGCGTGCGCAACGACTCGCTGATCGTGGTGGTGCGCCGCTATACGCTCAAGGACGGGTGCCCGGGCGCGCGGCGGGCCACCTATCCCCAGTCC
>DASYJZ010000002.1:0-10178 GCA_035995965.1 Longimicrobium sp.
TCCCCGACTCGCCCAGGATCAGCACGGTGGCGGGGCTGTTCGCCACGCGGCCCACCATGCGGAACACCTCCAGCATCGCCGGGCTGGCGCCGATCGCCGCGTCTTCGTCACCCTCGCCCAGGTCGGCGGGGGTGAGCGGCACCACGTCGTCCGCCTGGAAGACCTCGCGCAGCGCGGCGCCCAGCTCCCGCACATCCGGCGGCGAGGCGAACACCCCCAGCACCCCCAGCCGCGACGCCTCGACCATGAGCTGCATGGTGGGGCGCGAGGCGAGCAGCACCAGCGTCCCCGCCGGCGTCCCCGACTCCACCATCCTGCGCACCAGCGCCAGGTCCGCCGCGGGGAGGTCGACGGAGAGCACCACGCCGGCCCAGCCCCCCGCCCGGAGCTGCTCCAGCCCGGCGGAGAGCGTGGCCGCGGCCTGGACCTGGGCCCGCGCGCCGACCGCCTCGCGCACCGCGTCGGCGGTGGCGGGGGAGGGGTCGATCACCAGCACGGAGGGAGCGGCCACGGGTCGGCGGAGGTGGTGGGATGCTGCCCGACGATGAAGGTGGCAACATACAGCACATCTGCAAAATGGTGCAACACCTCCGCACCGAAAAGAAACGGCCGTTTCACACAGAGACGCGGAGGAACCGAGAGCAGTGCTTTTCTCTCCGTTCCTCCGCGGCTCTGCGTGAGTCGTTCCGTTTGGAAGAGGAAGGGACCGGGAGGCGCGTGCCCCCCGGCCCGTCCGAACGGCCGGCCGGCGAGCGCTCTAGCGGTACGCCTTCGCGGCCTGCACGGCGGCGTAGGCGTCGGCGTAGCCGGCGCCCTGCTCCCAGAGCGCGTAGCCGGGCTGCGGCCGCGCGGTGCTGGTGAGGATGGAGAGCACCCGGTCGGGGGTGAGCTTGCCGTTCGCGGCCTCCTGCATCAGCGCCACCACGCCGGCGATGTGCGGCGAGGCCATCGACGTCCCCGACATGCAGGTGAAGTCGTCGAGGTTCTGGAAGCCGATGTTGCACGCGTTCAGGTCGCTGGTGAGCCCCAGCGGCGGCACCACGCCGGCGTACGAGCGCGCCGAGACGATGCGCACGCCGGGCGCCGTGATGTCGGGGTGCTCCATCGGGTCGCCGTCCACGCCGCGCGAGGAGAAGCCGGCCAGCACCGGCGCCCGCCCGGCGGCGTCCACGCACTGCGACTTGGAGTTGGTGGGGTCGAGCACGAAGAGCTTGCACCCGGCGGCCACGCTGATCACCCACGGCGCCACGCTGTGCGTGTTCATGGTGTTCGCCGCCGGCCCGTCGTTTCCCGCGGCGAAGACCACGGTGATCCCCGCGTCGTGCACCGTCTTCATCGCCTCGTTCACCGGGTCGGTGGGGTCGAAGGTGCCCATGCCGCCCCAGGAGTTGTTCACCACCTTGATGTTGTACTGCGCCCTGTGGTCGAGCATCCAGTCCACCGCCTGCAGCGCCGAGGCGTAGAGGATGTGCAGCCCCTCGCCCGCGCTCAGCCCGATCAGGTTGGCGCCCGGGGCCACGCCGCGGTACGCGCCGAAGCTGGTGCCGCCGTTCCCCGCCGCGATGCCGGCCACGTGCGTGCCGTGCCCGCCGGTGTTGTCGCTGTTCGGCAGGTTGGCCACGAACAGCTCGCCGCCGGGACGCGGCAGGCTGGTGGTGTCGTCGGTCAGGGAGTAGAAGTTCAGCACGAACTTGAGGTTGGCCACCGTCTTGGACGGGTACGCCACGTCGGGGTTGAGGCCGTTGATGCCGCTGTCCAGGATCGCCACCCCCACGCCCTTCCCCGTCACGCCGTCGGCCCACGCCTGGTCGGCGCGGATCGCCGCGGTGCTCTCGCGCAGCAGCAGGTTCTCCTGACGGTTGGCGTAGACGCTCTCGACCCCGGCGAGCCCCGTCATCGCCTGCACCTGCGCCGGCGTGGCCAGGGCGACCAGCATGGAGAGGTTGCGGAAGGTCATCACCCCCGCGCCCAGGCGCATCACCTGGCCGGCGATGCCGGGGGTGGAGGTGCGCGCCGGGTCGTAGTTGACGATCACCACCAGCTGCTGCGTGGGCGCCGCCGTGGAGAGCGCGGTGGCGAGCTGCGGGTCGATCCGCGGTCCGCCCGCGGTGGTCTCCAGCCGGGCGCCGGCGGCGGGCGCCGAGGCCGGCGCGGTGGGGGCGGCGTCGTGGCAGGCCGCCAGGGCGAGCGCGCCCAGGGTGAGCAGGAGCGTGCGCTTCATCGTTCTCCGTCCTTCGTTCGATCATGCGTCAGGTTGGCCGCCGCCGAAGTGCGGCGGTCCGGTTTCGTGCCGGGCCGAAAGCGGCGCGGGCCGCCTCCCGGGGTCCGGGGAGCAGCCCGCGCCGCCGTGCTACCGCCGCACCGCCATCACCGAGGCGTAGGCGTCCAGGTAGCCGGAGCCGGCCTCCCAGAGCCCGTAGTTCGGCATCTTCCGCGCGGTGCGGGTCAGGGCGCGGTACGCCTGGTCGGGCGTGAGCCGGCCGCGCGCGGCTTCCTGCATCAGGGCGATGGTGCCCGCCACGTGCGGCGCGGCCATCGAGGTGCCGCTCATGCAGGTGTAGTACGGCAGGAAGAGCTCGGGGATGGCGCAGGTGAGCACGTCGTCCTGCGCGTTCAGCGCGTTGATCGGGGTCCCCGTGCTGGCCCGGGCGGAGACGATCAGGGCGCCCGGCGCGGTGATGTCCGGGTGGTACGCCGCGTCGCCGCGGATGCCGCGCGAGGAGAAACTGGCCAGCATCGAGGCGCCGTTGGCGCAGAGCGCGGCCGAGTTGGTCGGGTCGGGGGAGACCGTCTTGCAGCCGGCGGCCACGCTGATCACCCACGGGGCAACGCTGTACGGATTCAGCGTGTTCTCCCCCGGCCCGGAGTTCCCCGCGGCGAAGACCACCGCGATCCCCGCCTTGTAGACTTCCTTCGTCGCCACGTTGGTGGGGTCGTTGGGGTCGTAGGCCCCGGTGGTGCCCCACGAGTTGTTCACGACCTTGATGTTGTACTTCGCGGCGTGGTCGATCAGCCAGTCGAAGCCGGCCAGCGCCCAGAACACCACGATGGTCTCGCCGGTGCTGATCCCCACCAGGTCGGCGCCCGGCGCGACCCCGGTGTACTTGCCGCCGGACGAGGCGCCGTTGCCGCCCACGATCCCCGCCACGTGCGTCCCGTGCCCGCCGGTGCCGTCGGTGTTCGGCAGGTTCTCCACGAACAGGCTGGCGGCCACCGGCACGCTGTCGGGCGACACCAGGTCGCGCACGCTCCCGAGCACCTTCACGTTCTGCACGGTGTGCGCGGGATACGGCACGTCGGGGTTGTAGAGGCCGTCCACGCCGCTGTCGAGGATGGCGACGCCCACGCCCTTGCCGGTGTAGCCGGCGGCGTGCACCAGGTTGGCGCGGATGCTGGGGACGCTCTCGGCCAGGTAGTAGGTGAGCTGCTTGTTGGCATAGAGCGACACCACCCCCGGCGTGGCCGAGATCTGGCTGATCTGCGCCGGCGTGGCGAGGGCGAACACGATCGGGAGATGCTTGAAGCGGATGATCCCCGCCCCGGTGCCGCGCACCGCGCCGGCGACGGCGTCGCCGCTCGCGGTGCTGTCGTAGGTGACGAGCACCTCGAGCTGCTCCGTGGGCGCGGCGAGGCGCAGGGCGTTCTCCAGCACCGGGTCCACGCTCGCAGTCCCCGCGAGCAGGAGCCCGCTGGGCGAGCCGGGCGCCCGGCCGGGCCCGAGCGGTTGTGCGTCGTTGCAGGCCGCAGCCATGCAGGCGAGGGCGGCCAGGGTGAGCCAGCGCTTCATCCGAATTCCTCCGCGTGACGTGACCGTGAGTGAGTACCCGTTCGAGCGTTGCGTCCCGTGCCCCGTGAAAGGGCAAGGGCGGGTCCACAAGTCAGGCCACGATGCACAGGATCGGTGAAACGGAAGAATCGGGGTGACGGCAGCCCGTTTCCAACCGCAGAGCCAAACGACTCCGCTGCAACTGGATAGCCATCCTGCAAACCGTCTCTGACTCGACTCCGCAAGACCGCACGTTACCGGAAAACAGCCACGCGGCCCGCTGTCTCGCCTGCGAAATGCAGCAGCGTCGATGGATCACGTTGCACTATTGTGGTGCAATCCCCCTCCTAATTCTGGTGAACCGGTGCCCCGGCATGCGCCCGCGCGCCCGCGCCGATCTGCGACACGGCGCGGGATCACCTTGGCGGACGGGGATGGGATGGAGCAGGAAGCGGAGCAGGCGAGGCGGTGCAGGATGTGGCCTATCGGGCGCCGACAGCGGCGGCGGCGGGCGCGCGACCGAGGCGATCGCCCGCTCCCCGCACATCGCTAACCGATTCGATCAGGGGATGTAGAGCACGCCGGGAGCGTCGCGCAGCCCCGCGGGTTCCTTAAAAAAATTTCGATGTACTCAGCGCGAGCGCCTGCCTGCAGCCACGTCCCGCGGAGGACGCGCGCAATGCCGGCGGTCTCCGACGGTGCTTTCCGACGCCTCGTGCAACGAAATCTGTGACGAACAAAGAAGGCCCCACACAGACCGCGAAGCCGCGGAGGGATGCGCGTACCCTCTCTGCCGGCTCCGCGGCTCTGCGTGAGACCAATCTGTAAAGATTCAGGAAGCGCTTTAGCTCGGCTCCGCGCCCCGGCCCAGGTCGCCGGGCTTGGACGCGTAGAGCGCCCGGTCGGCCTCGCGGATCAGCTCGTCGGGCGTCTGCAACTCGGGTCGATAGACAGCGACGCCCGCACTCACCCCCACGCGCCCCGCGAGCCGGGTCCCCACCCGCTCCGCCAGCGAGCGCGCGGCGGTGAGCGTGCCCCCAGGGAGGATCACCAGGAACTCGTCCCCGCCGTAGCGCACCACCACGTCGCTGCCGCGCGCCTCCGCCTTCAGCGTGGCCGCCACCTCGCAGAGCACCCGGTCGCCGCCCTGGTGCCCCTGCGCGTCGTTCACCGCCTTGAAGCCGTCCAGGTCCAGCACCATCACCGCCAGCGGGTCGCCCCGGCGGGCGGCGGCCCAGGCGTGCTCCATCACCACGTCCATGTGGCGGCGGTTGGCCAGGCCGGTGAGCGAATCGGTGAGGGAAAGGCTGCGCACGCTCTCGATCAGCCGGATGCGCCGCAGCGCCATCTCGGCCTGCAGCGCCAGCGCGCGCAGCACGTCCCAGTCCTCGGGCTCGAAGATGCGCTCGTCGCGGCGCTCGGTGAGCACCAGCACCCCCTCGTCGGCCACGGGCACGTGCGCCACCTGCGCCGTCGCCGGGTCGCCGAAGAGCGGGGCCGCCGAGGGGCACGTCCCGCCGTGCCGCGCGTCCACGGTGAGCAGCAGCCCGGGGTGCGCGAAGCGGTCGTCCCAGAGCAGGGCGGCGCGGTGCTCGCGCGCGTCGGCGCCGGCGCGGGCGGAGGCGCGCAGCATCCCGCGCGCCGGGTCGCGCACCAGGGCGAGCGCGGTGTGCGCCCCCACCATGCGCAGCGCGTGGTCGGCGAGCGACTGGAACACCGCCGCCTCGGTCTCGGCCGCGTTCAGCTCCTGGAAGAAGGCGATCAGGTGGTCGGGAAGGCGCTGGCGCTTGGCCTGGCGGAGGCGCTCGTGGCGCAGTGCGGTCACGCGGGCGGCGGCCTGCTCCATCAGGTCGTCCTCGCCCACGCAGGGGAGGCGGTACGGCTCCGACGCCGCCATCACCACGCCCTCCCGCGACCCGGCGTCGAGCACCAGCACCAGCCCCTCGCGCTCGTCGCAGAGGCCGCGCAGGCCGGCCTCGGGGCGCGTGGCGAGCACCGGGTGCGGGGAGCGCCCCTCGGCGAGCTGCAGGGTGAAGTCGGGGATCCACCGCGTCGGGGTCGCCAGGAGGACGCCCACGTTCTGATCGTCACCGCGCCGGAGCCGCATGCAGGAACCTTCCAGGAAATGGGGCAAAGCCTGCGGGGAGAGGGAGAGGCCCGCCCGTTTTCCGTATGACTAAAATGTTATGTCACTTTCAGATGGAGAAGATATGGACGTTCTCTTTCGGAGTCAATCACTGTCTGTTTCGGTGGAGGCGCGGTTGTGCGGCAGTCGCGGTGCGTGGGGCGATGTCTTCCTTCCCCGCGCCGTCAGGATCGTTGACTCCGCTCTCCGTGGAGGGATATGATCGCAGGGCAGGCCCTCCCGGGGCATCCATCGCCCGCTCTCCGCGACGCGCTCCGCCATCCCACGCATCAAGGCAGAGATGAAGCCCGTCCTCATCGCGATCCACGACGATGCCGCGGCGTAACCTCCCCGATCCCCAGCCATCCCCACCCCCGGAGCGCCCATGGGAACCCTCGTCGGCATCGTCTCGGCCCTGCTCACCTCGCTCCTGGGGCGGATCGCGGGCTTCGACCGCGACCGCGCCTTCTACCCCACGATCCTGATCGTCGTCGCCTCGTACTACGTGCTCTTCGCGGCGATCGGGGGCTCGCGGCACACCCTGATCGCCGAGTCGGCGGTGATGATGGTGTTCGTGGCGGCCGCGGTGGCGGCGTTCCGCTGGCGGATGTGGATCGCCGTCGCGGGGCTGGTCGGCCACGGCCTGTTCGACCTGCTGGTGCACGGGCACATGATCGAGAACACGGGGATGCCGGCGTGGTGGCCGCCCTTCTGCGCCGCCTACGACGTCGCCGCCGGCCTCTTCCTGGCCTGGCTGCTGACCCGCGCGCCCCGCTCCGTGGCCGCGCCGACGAGGATGAGCTGAGACCATCCGTTTGCCGACCTGATGAAACGCGCCCGGCCCGCGGGTTCGCCGCGGGCCGGGGTGAAGGGTTCAGCCGGGAGCCGGCGTCAGCTGCAGACGGTGGCGCCGGTGTTCGGATCGATGGTGCAGGTCCCCGACGGCGGCGCCGTGGTGCCGCCGGTGGTGGCGGCGCTCGTCGCCGCGGACGGCGGCAGCACCCGCATCACCCCCCAGATCCCGCCGTCGAAGGTGAACGAGGCCTGGTCGCGGAAGAGGTAGTCGCCCTGGACGCGGTTGACGCCGCCCGCCCCGTGCTTGGGAAGGAGGTCGGCGTGCTCGCCCGGGCCGTGCCCGTCGCGCGCGCCCTTCCACTCGCTGAACGGATTGCTCGCGATCACCCGCGAGCTGTCGGCGTACGGCTCCTGCTCCCAGACGTGGCCGTGCAGCGCGAACACGTTGTTGCGCGCGTGGCCGCCCGGCTCCAGCACCCGCAGCCGGATCGCCTCGCCCGCCCGCGGGGTGAACAGCGGCGTCTGCGCGCTGTCGCCCTGCAGCACGTGCGTGAGGTCCAGGTTGCGCGTGAACGCCAGGAACGCGTCGGGCGCGAAGCCCTTGCGGAACCACATGGGCTCGGTGCGGTAGTTCAGCCCCTTCTGCCCCGAGTCCTCGGGGTCGTGCTCGCGCGCCGTGTTGGGCACCGGGTCGCCCGCGTTGTAGTGGTGCGACACGATCCCCGTGTGCCCCGCGCACACCGACGGGTCGGCGTCGGGGTCGGGATGCGCGCAGTCGATCGCCGGCAGGTCCACGGCGCTGCCGAAGTGCAGGTTCACGTCGTTCTGGAAGAGCAGCACCTGCTCGCGGAACAGGAAGCTGCCGCGGCGGTCCCGCACCACCGCCGTGGTCGGGTTGTTCGCGTCCTCGGCCCAGCGGCTGCTCCGCGGCTCCACGATCAGCCCCGCGATGGCGCCCTTGTTGGAGTGCTGGATGCGGTCCGACGAGATCAGGTTGATCGCGCCGAACTCGGCCGGGCGCGCCAGCAGGCTGTTGCGGCCCGTGGGGTACACCGTGCCGGCGTACCACTGGTACCAGCGCCAGCGCCCCGGCGCCACGGTGGAGTTGCGGTTGATCCCCGTCTGGCTCCCGTCGGAGTGCTGCACGTCGAGCGTGACCAGCTGCGCGTGCAGCCCCACCCGCGACGAGGGGACCACGTCGTTGGCGTTGAACTGGTCCACGATCATCGGCAGCGTGTTCCACCCGTCGGGGTCGGGCAGGGTGGCCGGCAGGCGGTTGCGCAGCCGCACCAGCACGCAGTCGCCCGCGTTGGCCCGCAGCACCAGCGGCATGGGGTTGCGCCGCACCGCGCCGCGGATGATGTCGGAGTCGTACACGTACACCAACGCCGAGGGGTCGTACAGCGGCCCGCCGTGCTGCGTGCGGGTGTTGTACACCAGCCGCCCGCCCGGCAGCATGGACGCCGGGATGGCGCTCACCTCGTACACCCGCAGCGGCGCCAGCCACGGGCACACCCCCCAGAACCCCACGTTCGGCGAGGACTTCGGGGCCTCGTAGGTCGTGCTCCCCGCCGGCGCCGAAGCGGCCGCCTCGGAGCGGGCCGCGGTCGTGGACGAGGCCGGAGTCAGCCCCTTGCTCTCGGCCGCCGGGGCGTCGGAGGTGGTCACCACCACCGTGCCGTCCACCGACTCCTCGACCGCGTCGATCTCCTCGATCCCGCCCTGCGCCTCGGTGCCCCGCCCCGCCTGCAGGCTGTCCTGCGGCGTGGCGGTCGCGTTCTCGAACGCCGCCTCCTTCGACGCCGGCACCGTGGGCGCCGTGGCGTCGAGCGTGGCGACGTCGCCGCTCCAGGTGGTGGAGTCGTTGGGGTCGGGGAAGGTGGACGCCTGCGTGAACGCCGCCTTCCCGTCGGGGACCGCCTGCCGGCCGGCCGCGGCGTTGGCCTCGGCCACCGCCAGGCTGGTGGAGGGGAGGCGGACCGGGTCCAGCGGGAAGAGGTCGTTCTGGTGCCGCCGGTAAGCGCGCACCACCCCCCACTGCCCGTTCCACTGGTCGTCCACCGCGCTCCCGCCCCGGTACTGGTAGTCGGCGACGGAGTCGATGTGGTTGGCCATCAGCGGGTTCAGCGCGAACTCGTGCCACTCGCTGATCCCCGCCATCTGGCTGGCGCGGAACCCGGAGTTGGGCGCCAGCCGCTCGAAGAGCCAGCGCGAGCCGCTCATCCCCCAGTTGTGCCCCTCCTCGTGCGCCCCCACCAGCAGGCGGATGAGGATGCGGTCGTCTTCGTAGGTGCGCAGCAGCGGGGTGAAGGGGTCGCGCGGCAGCTCGCCCCGCCGGGCGCCGTACGGCCCGAAGGTGTTCAGCCGCCCGTCGTCGCGCACCACGTCGGTGGCGTAGGCGCGCGACAGGTCGCCCGCGCTGTCGGCCGCCTGGTCGTTGGTGCCCGGGTTGCGCACCCGGAGCGCCACCGGCTCGTTGCGGTAGTTGACCAGCATGGTGCCCGGGTCGTCGAGCGAGATGATCTCGGGGCACCCGGGACGGTCGACCTGATTGGGGCACACGCCGCGGGCCAGCGGCGGGCGCAGCAGGTCGTGCAGTCCCGGCTCGTCCTTGCCCGGCGGGTTGATCGGCGGCGTGCGCCGGCGGACGGGAATCCCGCCGAACGCGATGCCCGGCTCCGCCGTGGCCGGCTCGGCCGCCGCCGTCCCGTCGGTCCGGACGCCGGTGAAGCCCTCGGCGCCGTAGGCCAGCGCGAAGTCGGCGATCTGGATGCCGAACTCGCGGTAGCTCCGGTTCCGCTCGGGGTAGAGGATGTCGGCGCGCCAGCTGGTGGGCCCGCCGTCGAAGCGGCCGCCCAGCGTGCCGCCCGTCTCCGGGTCGCGCCAGGTGGTCCCCCGGTCCTCGGGGAGCAGGCCGGCGTACAGCCCCACCTGCTGGTGGGTGCTGGGCCCGAAGTGGTCGTGCGTGAAGATGGTGGGGAGCGGCGTGGTCCTCCCGCCGCCGCGCGGCACCGGGTCGACCCACCAGCGCTGCAGGTTCTCCTGCGCCCCCTTCCACTCGGCGAGTTGGTTGAAGAAGGGGTGGAAGCGCGCCCTGGGGCACACGTCGGTGCTGTCGCGGGCGTCGCCCGCGTCCAGCCCGGTGCACCCGTTCTGCCGGCGGATGGCGCGGATCACCTCGCGCACCGCGTCGGGGGCCAAGGCGCCGTCCTCGTAGTTCCAGCCGTTGGCGGCGCCGTCGGAGCTGGTGACGTCGAACTTCACCAGGTGGATGTGCTGCCCGATGATGTCGGTGGGCGTCTGCACCTGGAAGTCGTCCACGCGGTACTCGGCGGGGATCAGGTTCACCAGGTGGTAGGTGAGGCAGGTGTTGTCGTGCGCGCGGAAGAAGAGCGGCTCGGGCGCGCGCTGCCCCAGCCGGAAGCTGTCCACGTCGGCCCAGAGGCCGAACATGCGGTGCTGGCTGAAGCTCCAGCGCGCCTTGTTGTAGTA
>DASYJZ010000003.1:0-7365 GCA_035995965.1 Longimicrobium sp.
GACGCCAGGCTGCCAGACGGCCGGCGCGATCCGGGATTGATCCTCGCTGCGGATGCGAGCGCGTCAGCAAAGGACTTCGTCACCGCGATCGCCCGGCATCGGCATTTCGTTCGAGAAACCGATCCGCCGCGTGTCTAAGCATCACAAACGGCGCGCGGCAAGGCCTGACGCGTCAGCCTCGCCGCGCCGCCTCGATCGTGGCGACGTCGATCTTCTTCATCGTCATCATCGCCTCGAAGGCGCGCTTGGCGGCGGCGGGATCGGGATCGGTGGTGGATTCCGTCAGGGCGATCGGCGTGATCTGCCAGGACAATCCCCACCTGTCCTTGCACCAGCCGCACTGGCTCTCCTGGCCGCCGTTGCCGACGATCGCGTTCCAGTAGCGATCCGTCTCTTCCTGGTCGACGGTCGCGACCTGGAACGAAAACGCTTCGTTGTGCTTGAAGGCAGGTCCGCCGTTGAGCCCGATGCACGGAATCCCCATCACGGTGAACTCGACCGTCAACACGTCCCCTTGCTGTCCCGACGGATAGTCTCCCGGCGCGCGGTGCACCGCGCCGACGGACGAATCGGGGAAGGTCTCGGCGTAGAATCGCGCCGCGTCCTCGGCGTCGCGATCGTACCAGAGGCAGATCGTGTTCTTTGCTGGCTTCCCCATGTCGCTTCTCCATCGAGAGATGAGCCATCCGAAACCGGAATCGTGTGCTCGCAGTCGAAGAGCATCGGCCCGGCACCGACCTATCCGCGTCGAGGTGCGACAAGATGCGTACCATTCCGGCGCGGTTCCTGGTGCCTCGCATCGGCACGATGGGTATCGACCGGGGCGGCCCGTCGAAGAGCCTCGCCGCGTCGGGCGGGTTCCTGCAGGTGGTGGACGACACCGTGACCGCTCCTCAGCGAGAGCGCCACGGCGGCGTGATCGGCTGACGCTCGACAGACGGCGAACGGCCCCGCACCTCGATGTGAGATGCGGGGCCGTTCGCGTTCCAGCTCCGGGCGGTTGCTACCGCCCCGCCCGACCGTGGTCCGGGCGGGACGCCTGCGTCACGCCTTGCAGCCGTCGCCGCACGTCTGGACGCCGCCGCACTGCGTGGCACCGCCGGCCGAGACCTTGCAGCCGTCGCCGCACGTCTGGACGCCGCCGCACTGCGTGGCATCGCCGGCCGAGACTCGACAGCCGTCGCCGCACGTTTGCACGCCGCCGCACTGCGTGGCACCCCCGCCGGAGACCTTGTCCTGCGCGCCGTTTACGGTGCCTTCCCAGTTGTCCAGCCACGAAGTATCGAAGGAGTCCACCTCCAGCGCGTCCAGGCTCAGCCGCAGCTTCTTCATGATCTTTCTCCGGATGATAGGGTGAGAGTGGCACAGCCGATCGCCAGAACCAGCGGCGAAGAATGCTCGGCCCCGATTCGAAAAGCAAGAAAATCTTATGGGGAGGGCGAGAGGCTGAGAAGCAACAGGACGGCGGAGACAGGAGAGAACTTCTCCACGCCTCCGCGTCTCCGTGCGAGAACAGCGGGATGCCGGCGTAGCAGCGCCACACGGGAGGCCGGCCTCGCGTTTCCTCTACATCGTTACTGCCGTTTCACGCAGAGACGCAGAGGAACTGAGAGAACTGCTTTTGACCTTCTCTCCGTTCCTCTGCGCCTCTGTGTGAAACGGCAGTTGCCGGAACCTCGGCACGCGCAAAACGGTACTGGTCTGGAACTTGTAGTCTGGGCTCACGGGTGCCTCGCCGGGCCGTTCTGGCCAGGGCGGGGCTTTGTTTAGGGACCACGGACCGGGATCGAGGATGAGGAAGCAGTCGTTTGCGGGATTCGCCGCGCTGGCGGCGCTGGTCATGGCGGCCGCTCCGGGGCGAGCGCAGGTGTTCACGCCCACCTTCCAGTCCACCGAGCGGGGGAGCGACGTCGGCGTCTACCTGAGTGACGGGCCGGGAAGCCTGGCGGTGGAAGGGATCTGGCGTCGCGCGGTGGGCCCCGACGACCTGGGGCTGCGGCTGGGGTTCGCCGACATCGGGAAGGGCGACCTGCTGCTCGGGGCCGACTGGCGCCACGGTCTGGCGCTGGGCACCCAGCCGGTGGACGTGGCGCTCACCCTCGGCGCCCAGGCCGCGGTCGGCGACGTGAATGCGCTGGGCGCGCAGGTCGGGCTGGTGTTCGGCCACACCTTCAACGAGCCGGGGCTGCACGTCACGCCCTACGTCCACCCGCGGCTGGCCATCGCCGGCGACTTCGGCGACCAGGGCGGATCGCAGGTCAACGTGCTCGCCGACCTCGGCGCCGACTTCCGCTTCGCCCCGAACCTGGCGCTGCGCGTGGGCATTGGCCTGGGCGACTTCGCGAACTGGGGGATCGGGCTGGCCTGGCGCCGCTGAGCCCGGCATCTTCTTTGAACCTTCCGACCCGCCGCCGCGCTGCGCGGGGGCGGGTCGTCTTCATCTTCGGAAACGGCGGACCATGCAGTTGAAGCGCGTAGACCTGCACATCCACACCCACGCGTCGGACGGGCAGCTCTCCCCCGCCGCGGTGGTGAACGCCGCGGTGCGGGGGCGGCTGGACGTGATCGCCGTCACCGACCACGACACCGTTGCCGGCGTGAACGAGGCGCTCGCCGCCGCGCGCGGTCAGCCCATCGACGTCGTCCCCGGGGTCGAGCTCAGCACCCGCCACGGCGAGCACGAGATCCACATCCTCGGCTACTTCATCGACCCCGACTCGCCCTCGCTGGCCATCTACCAGAGCGCCGCGGGCGACCGTCGCGCCGGGCGGATGCAGGAGATGGTGCGCCGGCTCCAGGACCTGGGCGTGGGGGTCCGCTACGAAGACGTGCTGCGCATCGCCGGGCCCGAGGCGTCGAGCCTGGGGCGGCCGCACCTGGCGCGCGCGCTGCAGGAGGCGGGGCACACCCGCAGCGTGGGCGAGGCCTTCGACCTCTACCTCAAGGACGGGGGCAGCGCCTTCGTGGAGACGGCGTTCCCCACCGTGCGCGAGGCCATCGGCGCGCTGCACGCGGCCGGCGGCGTGGCCGTCTGGGCGCACCCGGAGCTGGAGGTGTTCGACACGGAGATCCGCACCTTCCGGGAGTGGGGGCTGAACGGCATCGAGTGCTTCCGCCCCAACACGCCGCCGGTGGAGTCGATGCTCTTCGAGAAGGTGGCGCGCGAGATGGGGCTCTTCCGCACCGGCGGCTCAGACTGGCACGGCCCCCACCGCGGACGCCTGGGCGACTGGGCCATCCGCTGGGAAGAGGTCCGGGAGTTGCTGGAATCCAGGGGGCTGAGCTGAAAAGAAGTGCTAAGTGCTAAGTGCTGAACGGCACCCGGCATTTCCTCGGTCGGCTCCGCGTTCTTCACTCGCCGAGACCTTCATGGACACACCCGCACCCGCGCCTCCCGCGGACGCTGTTCCCCCGCCCCCCGCGGCGGAGCGGTCGGCGTTGCGCGACCCGTGGGTGCGCCCCGGGCTCGCGCTGCTGCTGGTGGGGACGGTGCTCGCGGTGCTCCTCTACCGCGCCGCCCCGCAGAGCGCGGCCGAGGTGGGGAGCAGCGCGCTGGTGGCCGTCGCGCCCGACGCCTTCACCCCGCACCTCTCCCGCGCCCGCGAGCGGCTGGACGCGTCGCAGCGCGCCCGCGCGGCCGGTGACACCGCGGGCGCCATCGCGCGCCTGGCCGAGGGCGAGGAAGAGGCCCTCGCGGCCCGCCAGCGCGCCTCGGACAGCACGCAGGTCCGCACGGCGACGGAGCTCTGGGCCAGCGTCGTCCTCGATCGCGCGGAGCTGATGCTGGCTTCCGGCGCGGGACCCTGGTACCAGATGGACAACGACCAGGTGCTGAAGGAGGCGCTGACCGCCGTGAACCGCGCGCAGGAGGCGCCGCTCGCGCCCGCCACGAAGGCGCGCGCCGCCGCGCTGGACGAGCGGATCCGCCGCCAGCTCCGCCCCGGGCCGCTCGAATGGCTCCCCCGATGACCTGGACCGCCGCGCAGCGCGCCGTCGCCGCCTCGCTGCTCTTCCTGCTCTCGGCCGTGCTCGCCGGAATGGTGCTGGTGGAGCACGGCGTCGAGTATCACCTTTTCGGGCTCGTGGAGGGGATCTTCGCGCTGCTGCTGGGCTACCTGCTGGTGCTGCGCGGCGCGTGGCCGGCGCCGTCGGGCCTCTGCGGATGGGCGGCGGTGGTGTACGGCACGGTGGCGACGGCGCAGGTGCTGGAGCTGCTCTTCCCCCCGCCGGGGCTGGTGCAGTGGGTGGTGGTGACGGGGGTGGCGATCACCGCGTGGAGCGTGTTCAGCGCGGGGTCGCCGCGGCGGCTGGTGGCGTCGCTGGCGAGCTTGGCGGTGGTGCTGGCTCTGGTGCGCTACTCCGTGATCCCCGTGCTCTGGGCGCACCTGGGCCCCGCGCAGGGCACCGCGCTCGGCCTCGGCGACATCGCCGAGAGCGCCCGCCGCGTCTTCGCCGACTGGCACCCGGTGCGGCCCGCGGGCGAGCTGATCGGCCTCATGGCGGTGTGCTGCTGGGCCCTGGCGACGCGGCTGGTCTGGGCGCCGGCGCGCTCCGTCGAGGCCGATCCCAGCCTCTGACCCCGTTGTCTCAATCGGAGGATTGCACGCGGGCCAGGAGCGCGACGGGGAAGTCCGCCAGCACCTCCGCGAGCCGCAGTCCGCTCGACCCGTCCAGCTCCTCGCCGGTGAAGAGGTTCCGCCAGCGTCCCGCGACGAGGTCACCCGTCAGCGCCGTATCCTCCCACACGGCGCCATCGGGGATCGCGAAACCGTTCTCCCGCGTGAGTGTCGCGACCAGGCGCGGGACGACGGCCAGCAGCGTGTTCCCGCCACCACGCCGCGCGAACGCGACGACGTGCTCCGCGCGCGGGCCGGAGGCGGCGACGGGGAGGTACTCGCCGTCCTTGAACGCATCCGCGTGGTCCTGCCGCGCGCAGAGGCCGACGTGGGTCACGTACAGCTTCGGCGCGCCGTCCTCCCATCCCTCGACCAAGTCCCGGCAGAGCGCCCGGCGGTCGCCGTGCATCCGCTCGCGCAGATTCGTCAGCATCTGCCGGCGCAGCGCGTAGTCCACCGGGCGGCGGTTGTCGGGGTCGACCAGCGAGAAGTCCCAGATCTCCTGCCCCTGGTAGACGTCGGGGACGCCGGGGGAGGCGATCTTCACCAGCGTCTGTGCAAGCGAATTCACCATCCCCAGCCGCGCGAGCGGGCGCTGGAGGTCGGCGAGGTCGGCGATGAACGCCGGGTCGCCCAGGATCGCCGCGATGAAGTCGCGCAGGCCGCCGTCGTACGCCTCGTTCGGGTTGATCCAGCTCGTGTGGACCTTGGCCTCGCGCGTCGCCTCCTCCATGTACGTCGTCCAGCGACGACCGCAGCATCGTGAAGAACCCGAACAGCCAGCAGTATGAGGCCGACAAGACGCACCAGCGCCGCCAGAAGAGCGGCGGCTGAGGTCTGGACCAAGCGGGTTGTGCGAAACAGCGCGCTCAAGCGCCCTGGCGGATGACTGGATCGCCGGGGTGTCGTGCGTCGATCAGATGTCCAACGGCATCCACGTGCTGCAAAGCTGCTGCGTAACTCGACCTGAAAGCGATACTAATCGGCAATAATCGTCATTCGCATCTCTCGGTCCCGCGCTGGACGTGTCGACGCTCACCTGGTAGACGTAAGCGGTACATTCGCGGATTTAAGAGACAAAACTTCCCAAATCGCTCCTTAAACTCCCTCGCATGCCCTTGACAGCTTTGGTGCTCATGTACAATTTAAGACTAAACATGGGATTATTTAATCGGCTCACGGCGCGCGACGCATTCGGGGGGAAGGAGTCTGGAGTCATCTTCGGGACTGCACGCCCGCAGTCCCGCCACACCTCACGGAGGCAACATGTTCCGACGCAACACCCTCAACTCCGCGCTCGTCCTGGCGGCCGGCCTTGCCGCCACGGCCTGCGGCGACAAGCCGTCGCCCGTGGCGCCCGAGCCCGCCACCCGCCCGCTGGACGCCGCCGCACAGCGCGGCACGCCGGGGCTCGACGGCAGGTTCCTCGAGCTGTCGCGGCAGGTGCCCGGCTTCGGCGGGTACTTCTTCGACTCGCAGGGAGACCTCAACGTCTACCTGACCGACCTGCGGCACGAGCCGGCCGCCCGTGCCGCTCTTGCCGACGTGGCGCTCAGCCGGCCAGGATCGGCGGTCCATCCCTTCACCCGGTCCGCAGCCACCCTGGTGCGGCAGGGTAACTACGACTTCCCGCAGCTGAACGCCTGGCGCGAACGCCTGCGCGAGGCGTTCTCCATCTCCGGCGTGCAGTCGCTGGATACCGACGAGGCGGCCAATCGCGTGCGGGTGGGCGTGACGAGCGCCGATGCCGGCGCGCGGGTCAGGGCGCTGGCTGAGCGCGCCGGCGTGCCGGCCGGCGCGCTGGCCGTGCAGGTGGAGTCGCCCATCCAGCTCCTCAGCACCGTGCGCGACTACACGCGCCCCACCGTGGGCGGGCTGCAGATCGACAACTCGGGATGCACGCTGGGGCTGAACGTGTGGTATTCGAACGCGGCGATGAACGTGCCGGTGGGCACCGCCGGCTTCTTCACGGCGTCGCACTGCAGCGCGGTCAACGGCGTTACCGAGGGCAGCGTGGAGACGCAGGGGGGCGTGCAGATCGGACACGAGCTCTACGATCCCGCGTACTTCGACCACGCGGCGTATGCCGGGTGCCCCACGACCAACCATTGCCGCTGGAGCGATGCGTCCTTCTACGCGTACGACGCGGGGGTGAGCTGGCAACTGGGCGCCGTGGCGCGCACGCTCTTCCGCGGAATCGGGCTGTTCCAGAGCGGCTCGATCGACGTCGACCCGACCAATCCCCGTTTCACGCTGGTTGCGGGCGCCAGCCCCGTGGTCGGCACCTACCTGTCGAAGGTGGGCCGCACGACCGGGTGGACCGAGGGGCCGGTGGCCCAGACGTGCGCGGACGTCCTGCAGAGGGTCGCCGACCACCTGATCCTTTGCCAGGACAGGGTCGACGCGTACGCGTCCGGCGGCGACAGCGGCTCGCCCATGTTCCAATGGACCTACTCGGGCTCCACCGCTTACGTCGCGGGGATCGTGTGGGCGCGCACCCTCACCCCGACCGACCAGCCGGCCGGCGGGCTGTGGTTCAGCAGCACGGCGCGGATCAGCAACGACTTCGGGATCGGGATCACCTGGTTCTGAGGGTCGCGATCGGGCGGTCGAGGTTCGGGAAGAGTAGGGTCTCACGCGGAGGCGCGGAGAAACGCGGAGGGGTATCCTCGCGTCCTCCGCGCCTCCGCGCGTCCTGGATTTCCGATCAGCCGATGCGCTCCAGCAGCGCGACGGGGAAATGGTCCAG
>DASYJZ010000004.1:0-1825 GCA_035995965.1 Longimicrobium sp.
GTCGGCAGTCGGGAGCGCGGCGGCGGCGGCGCGGGCGGAGGGCGCGGCCTCGTCCAGCTTCCCCTGGCCGCGCACCGAGTCCACGTTCACCGCGTCCACTCGCACGTTGGCGCTGGGGTACAGCCGCTCCGCCTTGCGCAGCTCGTCGATGATGAGCAGCGCCTGGCGCTGGTGCGGGAGCGCGGCGTCGGGCGCGGACTGGTTCAGCTCGCGCTCGGCGGCCCACATCACGTTGTACAGGCGCAGCAGCGTCTGGTCGACGGAGAGGATGGGGTCGGCGTCGTGCTTGTGCGCCACCTCGTCGATCGTCCCCTGCCCCGTCGCCGCCGACGCGGCGTCGAGCACCTGCTGCGAGAACGCCTGCGTCCCCGCCGCGGCCGGCTGCGGCGCCGGCTGCGCCTCGTCGTGGTGCCCCGCGCCGCCCTCCTCGGTGAAGCCGCGCTCGATCCCGGGATTCTGCATCCCCGCGGTGGCGCGGGTGAAGATCTGCTCGCCCACGCGCTCGCGCAGCCGCCCCTGGTCGCTCGCGATCTCGGCGGCGCGCGCGCGGAAGTCGGCGGCGGGGATGCGGGCGCGGCCGCCGTTCAGCCGCTCGGTGCGGATCAGCAGCATGCGCTGGGAGAGGAGCGGGTCCTTCGGCAGCTCCATGGGGAAGCCGACGTCGGTGTTCACCTGGTCCATCTCCTCGGGGCGGGCGATGCGGATCACCCGCGTCCGCGACACGCTCTCGCCCGGGCCGGTGACGGTGTTGCGGTCGCGCGCCACGGCGCGGACGTGGATCACGTCGCCCGCCTGGAGCTGCATCGCCTCCAGCTCCAGCACCCGCTCCCCGGACGCGCCGTTGCCGCCACGGCGGAGCGACGCGAAGGGCCAGCGCCCTTCCACGTACTGGAAGCTCTCCCCGCTCCCGCGGGTGCGGCTCCAGGCCAGGTCGAAGCCGCCGACCCCGTAGTCGTCCGCCGCGGTCGCGCGCACCGGGACGCGGCCGTGCGCGCTCGCCAGCACCAGGTCCTGCACGGGCGCGGTGAGCTCCACGTCTGGCGCGCGGTCGGCGACCACGACGACGGGGACGACGCGGCGGGAGACGGCCTCGCCGTGCGCCACCGCCTCGAGCGCCAGCCCGCGCTCGCCCGGCGCCTGCGTCCACTCCACCCACCACTCGCCGCGGTCGCGGTGCACCGGCAGCTCGCCCCCCCCGATGCGGATCGCCCGCACCGCGTCCCAGCGCTCGAAGAAGGCGGAGCGGAGCCGCACCCGGCTCCCGGCCAGCGCCTCCAGCGGCTCGTCGCCGCGGCCGTCGGACGCGCCGAGGCCGGTGTACGCGGGCGGGGCGACGCGCCAGCGCATCTCGTCGAACGCCGGCATCGGCGTCTCCGCCACGGCCGGAAGGGTGTTGGCGCGCACCTCGCGCCAGCGCTGCTCGTACGCGTCGCGCGGATGCAGCCATCGCCCCCACGCCTCGCGCGCCGCGGTCGGGAACGCGAGCGCGAAGGCGAGCGCCACCGCCCAACTCGTCACCAGCGCCAGCAGCGGCCCGCCGAACCGCAGCGGCGAGACGCCATGCACTTCCACCCCGGCGAGCCGCCGCTCGGCATCGGCCACGAAGGCGCGCGACACCAGGCTGTCGGGGTCGCCGAGCGCCACGTCGAAGGCGGTGATCAGCCGGTTCTCAAGCGCGGGGATGCGCTCCTCCGCGAGCAGCGCGAACCGGCGCGGCGCGGGCGGACGCGCGATGCGCCACGCCGCGTACGCGAGCGCGCCCCCCGCCAGCGCGAGCGGGAGCCAGCGCAGCACCCCGCGCTCGACGGCGCGCATCGGCATGAGC
>DASYJZ010000005.1:0-2124 GCA_035995965.1 Longimicrobium sp.
ACCTCCTCGCGGGGCTCGCGGTCGCCGGCGCGATCGTGGGCCTCGCGCGCGCCGCCCGACGCAGCGCCGCCGCGCGGACGGGGTTCGTGCTGGTGGCGGTGCCGTGGCTGCTCTTCGCCGGCATCGGCGGGTTGATCCTGCTCGGGCTGTGGGGGCTGACGGACCACGCGATCGCGTACCGCAACGTCAACCTCTTCCAGCTCTCGCCGCTGGCGCTGCCGCTGGCGGTCCTGGTCCCCGCCCTGGCGCTGGGGAAGCGGTGGGCGCGGCGCGGGGCGGTCCGCCTCTCGCTGGTGGTGGCGGCGCTCTCCGTCCTCGGCCTGCTGCTCAAGGTGCTCCCCTGGTTCCACCAGGTGAACGGCGAGATGGTCGCCCTCGCGCTGCCGATCAACTGCGCGATCGCATGGGCGGCGTGGCGGCTGGCGGGCGCGCCGGCGGTGATGGAGCGTACGCGGGACGCGACCGTGGCGGAGCGTCGCCCGGTTCCGGCGTAACGGTTATCCCGCGTAGCGCTCGCCACAGCGCCAGCATACATTCGAAGGCATGGTCATCTCCGCGCAAACCCGGGCCGACGTCGTTCGGCGTCTCAACCAGGCCGAAGCCGAGATCCGCGGCCTCGGCGTGCGGCGTCTCGCGCTCTTCGGTTCCTTCGCCCGCTCGGAGCCTCGCGTGGACAGCGATGTGGACCTGCTGGTCGAGTTCGAGCCGGACCAGAAGAGCTTCGACAGCTTCGTCCGCCTATGCAACCTGCTCGAGGAGCGCCTCGGCCGCACCGTGGAGCTCGTGACCACCGAAGGGCTGAGCCCGTACATCGGCCCCCACATCCTTGCGGAAGCGGAGGATGTCGTTCGAGTGGCGTGACTACCTCCTGCACATCGCCGGCGAAGCCGAGTACCTCCGGCGGACCAGCGCGGGCGTCTCGGCCGAGGCGTTCCTTGCGGACGAGACGCTCCAGCGCGCATTCGTCCGCAGCCTCCAAGTGATCGGCGAGGCCACGAAGAAGCTGCCCGACGACTTTCGCGCGGCTCACCCGGAGGTCCAGTGGAGCTCCTTGGCGAGGATGCGCGACCGCCTCATCCACGGCTACTTTGGCGTCGATTACCAGCTGGTGTGGGACGTGGTCAAGAACAAGATCCCGGAGCTGAGCGAAGCGGTCGACAGGATGTTCCTCGGCGGCTGACTGAAGGCAGAACACGCAGCGTATCGCGGCATGGAATTCCAGGTGTTCGGCACCAAGAGCTGCAACGAGACGAAGAAGGCGCTCCGGTTCTTCAAGGAGCGCCGGATCAAGGTGCACTTCGTGGATCTGAAGGAGCGCGCCGCGTCGGCGGGGGAGCTGAAGCGCTTCGGGCAGAAGTTCGGGTGGGAGGCGCTGCTCGACCGCCAAGGGAAGCGCTTCCGCGACCGTGGCCTGCACGCCGCATACGTCACCGAGGGCCGCATCCCGACGCTGCTGGAGGACGATCCGATGCTGCTGGTGACGCCGCTGGTGCGCTCCGGCAACGAGCTGGGGGTGGGATGGGACGAGGGTCGGTGGCGCGAGCGGGTGAAGCAGGCGGGGTGAGGTGAGGATCGTTCGCGGCCGCTGGGCCGGGCGCCACCTGACCTCGCCGCCGGACCGCCGGGTGCGCCCCACCGCCGAGCACGTGCGCGACGGCTGGCTCGGCCTGCTCGCGCCCTACCTCGAGGGCGCCCGCGTGCTCGACCTCTTCGCCGGCACCGGCGCGCTGGGGCTGGAGGCGATGTCGCGCGGCGCGAAGTACGCCGACTTCGTGGAGACGCGCCCCGCCAGCCTGCACGCGCTGAAGGCGAACGTCGCCGCCCTGCACGTGCGCGAGAAGACGCGCATCTTCAAGAAAGACGTGCTCCCCTTCGCCGCCGGGCTCCAGGCCGGCGCCTACGACCTCGCCTTCGCCGACCCGCCGTACGGCTCCAAGCAGCTCGACCGGCTGATCGAGAGCTGGCAGGCGACGCCCTTCGCCACGGTCCTCACGGTGGAGCACGCGTACGATCACGTGCTCCCGCCCGCCGGCGAGACCTACGACTTCGACGAGACCTCGGTCACGATCTTCCGCGCCTGAGGAACTGCCGTTTCACACGGAGACGCGGAGGAACCGAGAGAAA
>DASYJZ010000006.1:0-6612 GCA_035995965.1 Longimicrobium sp.
TCATCCCGAGCGGTGCCGCTGCGCCGACCTGGACGCGTCACCAACGCCTGGCGGCACCCGAGGGATCTAGACTTTCCGCCGCGATGAGGTTGGCGTCGCCGCGTCGACAGGTTGTAGATCCCTCGGCGCCGCCACGGTTCAGCGTTGGTTCAGGTACGAAGCGGCGGCCCCTTCGGGATGACGTCCCTTTGCACAATCGACTTCGGAAATCGGCATCAGTACTGCGGCCAGGATGCCATGTCGTCGTCCAGGCCTTCCTCGGCGATCGAACGCTCTTCAGCCGGGTCGAGTCTCGCCAGGGCGTCCGCGAGCTGCTCATGCCTGAGTTGCGCGAGCTCTGCAGTGACATCTGTTTGGATCGGGTGCCTCGGATCGTCGATACGGTGCCTGGGCATGTGCGCTGCGAAGGTTGAAGGATAGTCGGGACCGGTTTCCCGCACGGACTTCACTTTTAATGAGGCTGCAGTGATCGTTCAAGGATGACGTGCAATCTCTGCCCGCGTGGGCTGTTCCGCCGAATCGTCCTCGCCCTGTCCCTCGCCGCCTCCGCAACACCTCCGGCGGCCGCGCTCGCGCAGGGGACGGAAACCATCACCGCCGGCTCCGTGCGCGTGGTCTACGCGCCGCGGCAGCGGGCGCTCGCGCGCGAGGTGATGGCGGCCGCGCGGACGCCGGTGCGCTTTCCGGGGATGGGCGCCGTCTCCGTCCCGGAGTCGACGACCATCGTGCTGGCGGCGGACCCTGCAGCGTTCCGCGCGGCGACGGGAGGCGGCGCGCCGGAGTGGGCGGGCGGCGTGGCGATCCCCGAGCTGCGGCGCATCGTGCTCCCCGCGTATCCCTCGGCGCATTCGCAGGAGGAGGACCGTGCGACCGTCCTGCGCCACGAGATCGCGCACCTGGTGCTGAACCAGCGGCTGCCGGGGATCGTCCCCCGCTGGTTCGACGAGGGATACGCCGAGGTGGCGAGCGGGGGATGGGACGTGGAGAGCGCCTGGCAGCTCCGCCTGGCGTTCGTCACCGGGAGCACGCCGCCGCTCGACTCGCTCAACCTCGACTGGCCGCGCGGCGAGCGGGAGGCGCGGCTGGCGTACCTGCTTTCCGCGACGGCCGTCGACTTCCTGCGCCGCCGCGGGGGGGAGCGGGGGATGGAGGTGCTCTTCGCCAACTGGCGCGAGCAGAAGGACCTGGAGGCGGCGCTGCGGACGACGTTCGGCATCACCTTCGGCCAGTTCGAGGACGAGTGGCGGCGCGACGTGCGCACCCGCTACGGCTGGCTGGCGCTGCTCTCGAACATGGCCGTGATCTGGCTCGTCGCCACGGGGCTGGTGCTGGCCGCGTGGATCCCCCGCCGCCGCCGCAACCGCCGCAAGCTGGCGGGGATGGACGCCGAGGAGCACATGCTCCCGCCCATCCGGCCCGAGATGGCCGGCGTGGAGTACCCGCTCTCCGAGTCCGAAGAGGAGTGATCGCGCTTCGGCACACGTCGGGCGCCCGGGCGCGAACGTGGCCGTGAGACCCCTCGGCAAGGGCCTGAGGGGCACGAAACAGACGGCGCCGCGCAATCCGCTTCCCCCGCCCGCACCTGGGTTCTGCAGGCGCACCCAGGCTTGACACCCCGCCCCCGGGCCATTACGTTCCTCAGTCTGTCGCGCAACTTTTTCGTTCGCGACGGCGGAGGCCCAGACCGGCCTTCGCTGAGTTTTTTCGTCTCCCAAGGTTTTCAGGACCCGGATGCCGACGATCAACCAGCTTGTCCGTAAAGGCCGCCAGACGCTCGTCTCCAAGAGCAAGTCGCCGGCGATGCGGAACAACCCGCAGAAGCGCGGCGTGTGCACCCGCGTGTATACCACCACGCCCAAGAAGCCGAACTCGGCGCTCCGCAAGGTCGCCCGCGTGCGGCTGGTCAACGGCATCGAGGTCACCGCGTACATCCCGGGCGAGGGGCACAACCTCCAGGAGCACAGCATCGTGCTCATCCGGGGCGGGCGCGTGAAGGACCTTCCCGGGGTGCGCTACCACATCGTGCGCGGCACGCTCGACGCCTCGGGCGTGGGCGACCGCCGCCAGAGCCGCTCCAAGTACGGCGCCAAGCGTCCCAAGGCCGGCGCCGCCGCCGGCAAGGGTGCGCCGGCCAAGGGCAAAGGGAAGAAGTAAGCTATGAGTCGCCGCTCCCGCGCAGTCAAGCGCCCCATCATCCCGGATCCGGTCTTCGGCTCCGAGATGGTCACCAAGTTCGTCAACACCCTGATGTACGACGGGAAGAAGTCCCTGGCCGAGGGGATCTTCTACGACGCCATGAAGGTGATCGAGGAGAAGACCGGCCAGCCCGGCGAGACCGTGTTCAAGGCGGCGCTGAACAACGCCAAGCCGGTGCTCGAGGTGAAGAGCCGCCGCGTGGGCGGCGCCACCTACCAGGTGCCGGTGGAGGTCCGCCCCGAGCGGCGCACCGCCCTGGGAATGCGCTGGCTGGTGGGCTTCGCCCGCGCCCGCGGCGAGAAGACGATGGCCGACCGCCTGGCCGCCGAGCTGCTGGCCGCCAGCCGCAACGAGGGCGCGACCATCAAGAAGAAGGACGACACGCACCGCATGGCCGAGGCCAACAAGGCCTTCGCCCACTACCGCTGGTAGGCGAACTCCGGACGCTTCCGGCGCTGGCCGAAACGACAGAACAAGTCCGGAAAGCCGCGGAGGCGCGGCGGGCGGAACCCCGCTCCCGCGCCCCGCGCTTTCCGCGTAACTGGATAGAGCAGAAGACCATGGCTCGCACCACACCGCTCGAGAAGTACCGCAACATCGGCATCATGGCGCACATCGATGCCGGGAAGACGACCACGACCGAGCGCATCCTGTACTACACGGGCCGCACGCACAAGATCGGCGAGGTGCACGAGGGTGCGGCGACCATGGACTGGATGGAGCAGGAGCAGGAGCGGGGGATCACCATCACCTCGGCCGCCACCACCTGCGCGTGGGACCGCCTGGGCGAGACCTACCGCATCAACATCATCGACACGCCGGGGCACGTCGACTTCACCGTCGAGGTGGAGCGCTCCCTGCGCGTGCTCGACGGCGCCGTCTGCGTGTTCGACGCGGTGGCGGGGGTGGAGCCGCAGAGCGAGACGGTGTGGCGCCAGGCCGACAAGTACGGCGTGCCGCGCATCTGCTTCGTGAACAAGATGGACCGCACCGGCGCCAACTTCGAGCGCTGCGTGGAGATGATCCGCGACCGCCTGGGCGCCAACCCGCTGCCGATCCACCTGCCCATCGGCGACGGCGAGCACTTCGTGGGGATCGTGGACGTGATCCGCCAGGTGGAGCTGATCTACGACGACAGCACCCTGGGCAAGAACTGGGAGGAGCGCCCGGTGCGCCCCGAGCTCGCCGAGACGCTCAAGGCCGCGCGCTTCGCGCTGGTCGAGGGCTCGGTGGAGCACGACATGCACCTGATGGAGCGCTACCTGGAGGGCGAGGAGATCAGCGAGGCGGACCTGCGCCACGCCATCCGCAGCGCCACCATCGCCGGCGCCATCACCCCGGTGCTCACCGGCAGCGCCTTCAAGAACAAGGGCGTGCAGCAGCTGCTGGACTCGGTGATCGACTACCTGCCGGCCCCGGTCGACATCCCCGCCATCAAGGGGATCGACCCCGACAGCGAGCAGGAGATGGAGCGCCAGCCGAAGGACGACGAGCCCTTCTCGGCGCTGGCCTTCAAGATCGCCACCGACCCGTTCGTGGGTAAGCTCACCTTCTTCCGCGTGTACTCGGGCGTGATCGCCTCGGGCGCGCACGTGCTGAACAGCACCAAGGGGAAGCGCGAGCGCCTGGGCCGCATCCTGCAGATGCACGCCAACAAGCGCGAGGAGATCCCCGAGGTGCGCGCCGGCGACATCGCCGCCGCCATCGGGCTGAAGGACACCACCACCGGCAACACCCTGTGCGACCAGGAGCACCCCGTGGTGCTGGAGTCGATGACCTTCCCCGAGCCCGTGATCTCGGTGGCCATCGAGCCCAAGACCAAGGTCGACCAGGACAAGATGGGCGAGGCGCTGCGCCGGCTCTCGGACGAGGACCCGACCTTCCGCGTGCACACCGACCAGGAGACCGGCCAGACCATCATCTCCGGGATGGGCGAGCTGCACCTGGAGATCATCGTGGACCGCATGCTCCGCGAGTTCAAGGTCGACGCCAACGTGGGGCGGCCGCAGGTGGCCTACCGCGAGACCATCCGCAAGACGGTGGAGAAGGTCGAGGGCAAGTTCGTGCGCCAGACCGGCGGCTCCGGCCAGTACGGCCACGTGGTGATCAACATGTCTCCCGCCCAGCCCGGCGAAGGCTTCGTCTTCGAGGACAAGGTGGTGGGCGGCGTGATCCCGCGCGAGTTCATCAAGCCCGCCGAGCAGGGGATGCGCGAGGCCATGGACACCGGCGTGCTCGCCGGCTACCCCATGGTCGACGTGAAGGTGCAGCTCGTCTTCGGCAGCTACCACGACGTGGACTCGAGCGAGATCGCCTTCAAGATCGCCGGCTCCATGGCCTTCAAGGAGGCCGCGCGGCGGGCCGGCCCGGTGCTGCTGGAGCCGGTGATGGCCGTGGAGGTCGTCACCCCGTCGGACTACATGGGCGACGTGATCGGCGACCTCTCCAGCCGCCGCGGCAAGATCCAGGGGATGGACCAGCGCAACGACGCGCAGGTGATCACCGCCATGGTGCCGCTGTCGGAGATGTTCGGGTACTCGACGTCCTTGCGCTCCATGAGCCAGGGGCGCGCCGTGTACTCCATGCAGTTCGCGCTCTACGAGGAAGTGCCGAAGTCCAAGGCGGAAGAGATCATCGCCAAGGTCCGCGGCTGAGGCGGCTCGCTTGACCCGGGAGTCAAAGCGCTCCCGGGGACGAGCCCAGTCGGCCATCACACACCAACCAGGGAAGGATTCAAACCAATGGCCAAGGCCAAGTTTGAGCGAAACAAGCCGCACGTGAACGTGGGCACCATCGGGCACGTGGACCACGGGAAGACGACGCTGACGGCGGCGATCACGCGCATCCAGGCGGCCAAGGGGCTGGCCGACTTCGTGAGCTTCGACAACATCGACAAGGCTCCCGAGGAGCGCGCGCGCGGGATCACCATCGCGACGGCCCACGTGGAGTACCAGACGGAGAAGCGCCACTACGCGCACGTGGACTGCCCCGGCCACGCCGACTACGTGAAGAACATGATCACGGGCGCGGCGCAGATGGACGGGGCGATCCTGGTGGTCAGTGCCGCGGACGGGCCGATGCCGCAGACGCGCGAGCACATCCTGCTGGCGCGCCAGGTGAACGTGCCGTACGTGGTGGTGTTCCTGAACAAGGTCGACATGGTCGACGACCCGGAGCTGCTGGAGCTGGTCGAGCTCGAGGTGCGCGAGCTGCTGAGCGAGTACGACTTCCCGGGCGACGACACGCCGATCATCATGGGGAGCGCGCTGAAGGCGCTGGAGTCGGGCGATCCGGCCAGCGAGTGGGGGGCGAAGATCACCGAGCTGATGGACGCGATCGACACCTGGATCCCGCAGCCGGTGCGCGAGACCGACAAGCCGTTCCTGATGCCGGTGGAGGACGTGTTCTCGATCACCGGGCGCGGCACGGTGGCCACGGGGCGCATCGAGCGCGGGATCATCAAGGTGGGCGAGACGGTGGAGCTGGTGGGGCTGAACGCCGAGAAGAGCACCACGGTCACCGGCGTGGAGATGTTCCGGAAGCTCCTGGACGAGGGGCAGGCGGGCGACAACGTGGGGCTGCTGCTGCGCGGCGTGGCGAAGGACGAGATCCAGCGCGGGATGGTGCTGGCCAAGCCCAAGAGCATCAAGCCGCACACGAAGTTCAAGGCCGAGGTGTACGTGCTGACCAAGGAGGAGGGCGGGCGCCACACGCCGTTCTTCAACGGGTACCGGCCGCAGTTCTACTTCCGCACGACCGACGTGACCGGCGCCGCCGCCCTCCCCGAGGGGGTGGAGATGGTGATGCCGGGCGACAACGTGCAGATGGTGGTGGAGCTGATCAACCCGATCGCCATGGAGCAGGGGCTGCGCTTCGCCATCCGCGAGGGCGGCCGCACCGTGGGCGCCGGCGTGGTGGCCGAGATCGTCGAATAGGGCTGGTTGGCGGGAGAGCCGCGGGGCGCGCTTCGAGCGATGCCCCGCGCCTCCGCTTTCGGCTGCACCTAACGTCAACCGACCTGGAAGGAAGTGCCATGGCTGGCAAGATCCGTATCCGGCTGAAGGGCTTCGATCACGCGGTGATCGACCAGACCACGGCCGACATCGTCCGCACGGCGGAGAAGACCGGGGCCACCATCAGCGGCCCCATCCCCCTCCCCACGCGGATCCAGCGGTGGACCGTGAACCGGTCGCCGCACGTGGACAAGAAGAGCCGCGAGCAGTTCGAGCTGAAGACGCACAAGCGTGTGATCGACATCCTCGACTCGCGCGCGCAGACCGTCGATGCCCTGACCAAGCTCGATCTGCCGGCGGGCGTCGATGTGGAGATCAAGGTCCAGTAATCCCGGTGTTCGGTTCTCGGTGCTCGGTGTCGGGGTCTCCCGATACGAGCCCGCAGGGCGAACGCCCCTCATGA
>DASYJZ010000007.1:0-3060 GCA_035995965.1 Longimicrobium sp.
CTTGGTAGAGCGCTGCGTTCGGGACGCAGAGGTCCCCGGTTCGAATCCGGGCGCCCCGATTGAAGGAGTAGAGGAGGATTGGAGGCGTAGTCCTAACTGGTAAGGCACCGCACTCGAAATGCGGCGGGCGCAAGCCTTTGGGGGTTCGAGTCCCTCCGCCTCCGTTGTTGCGGTACAACGATTTACGGCCCTGTCGCCCTCGCGGGTGGCGGGGCCGTTTTCGTTGGGTAGCAATTGAGGGTAGCACGAGAAATGTTGGCGGCCGGATCGAGTTAGACGACGCGAGTTGGGGTTTAGAAGTTAGAAGCGATCGATGGATGTGGGAGGAAACGGGGCGCGGCCTCTGCGAGCAACGGATCAGAGGCATTATGAAGAAGATCCCCGACACGGTCGTTGAATTCGTTCGACTCCATTTTTGTAATCCAGAGCTCTCGGAGGCTGAAGTCTCCCCCGCAGCAGACAAGTGATCACCGAGTTTCTGCGTCCCAGGGGCCACCGGGCTCTCCCGTCTCCCCTGCGAGAGCGCGGGCCTGACGCACGTGACGATGGGGTCGTGGTAGCCGACGGCAGTTCGAGCAGTCGGGGCCGGTGCGGCGTAGCGCGAGTCAGCTTTGCCACACTGTCCCCCCGCTGCCACAGCTTTGCACTGCAACATCCTGCTACGGGCCCGCGGGAAGACAAGGCGGCGCAATGCATCCACCGCGCGCTGGCGGAAAATGCGCGATAGGTATGGAAGATGCGCCTCGCGGCGTGCGGCCCGCGCCAGGGGGCCGACCAACGTCCCGACCGCGCGTCCGAGGGGAGGTTCCCCGGGACCGCGATCCAGCTTTCGTCTCCGCGTGCCGCCTTCGTCCCAGCCGCCCGCCAGCGTCACCCCTCCCCTCGCTGCCCCGCTGCGCGTGGCGGTGGCCACCGACGTCTGCCTGTACCGCGAGGGGCTGGCGAACTGCCTTTCGCGCCGGCCCGAGACCGAGGTGGTGGCCACCGCGGGGCGGCTCGCGGACGCGCTGGACCTGCTGCGCTGCGCCCACCCCGACGTGCTGCTGCTGGACCTGGCGCGCGCCGGCGCGGGCGAGGTGGTGCACGCCGCGCGCGCGACGCGCCCGGAGACCCGGGTGGTGGCCCTCGCGATCAGCGACACCGAGCAGGGGGTGCTGGCCTGCGCCGAGGCGGGGGTGTGGGGGTACGTGACGCGCGACGCCTCGGTCGACGACCTGATGGGGATGATGCTCGCGGTGGCGCGCGGAGAGCTGCTGTGCGGACCGACGATCGCCGCGTCGCTCTTCCGCCACGTGGGCGAGCTGGCGGCCCGCCGGGGCGACCCCGCCGACGCCGCCACGCTCACCCCGCGCGAGCGCGAGGTGCTGGGGCTGGTGGGCGAAGGGCTCTCGAACAAGGAGATCTCGCGCCGGCTGAGCATCGGGCTGAGCACGGTGAAGAACCACGTGCACAACCTGCTGGAGAAGCTGCACGTCTCTCGCCGCGGCGCCGCTGCCGCGCGCCTTCGCCCCGACGACCGCGGCGCCACTTCCGTCCCGGGGATCTAGATCCTCCCGGAAGAAAAGACGGGTATCACGCAACGCGGAGACGTGGAGAGCCGCCGTGGCTTTCTCCGCGTCTCCGCGTCTCCGCGTGATACCCTATCCATCGTTCGATCGTGCTTCGCGCTTTCGGGTTCAGGCAACGGACTGATTTCACGCAGAGGAACCAGAGGAACCAGAGGAACGGGCCGCAGTTCTCTGGTCCCTCTGGTTTCTCTGCGTGAGACTTCTTCGGTTGTGTCCTGGAACGCACGACCATTCGGCCGAACCGGCATGAGACACGCTTTTTCCGCCTCCGCAATCCCCCCGGAGATCTAGATCCATCCCCCGATCCCGCCGTAGGCACTCTGGCCGATTGAGCGCGAGCTGCGGCGCGCGCATCGTGGCTGGCGTGCACCGCGGCCCCGCCCACTCCACCGCACCGTGGCAGGTACTCGCCTACTCCTCGCCCGCGTCCCGCCCCTTCTGGCCGACATCGTCAGGGACGCACTGGCGGACGAGACCGGGGTGGAGTCGGTGGACACGGCGAGCGGCGACCTGGAAGCGCTCTCGGCGAGCGTGGCCCGCACCGGCGCGCAGGTGGTGCTGGCCGAGGGCGGCGAAGCCCGTATCCCCGACGACCTGCTGGAGCTGATGTACCGCCATCCCCGCCTCAAGCTGCTCCTGGTGGCCCCCGACGGCCGCACCGCCGCGCTCTGGCGCCTGGTGCCGGAGCGCCGCGCGCTGGCCGCCGCCGTCCCGCGCGCCCTGGCCGAGGCGGTGCGCGCCGCCGCGGGGGCCTGATGGCGGGGTTCGACTGCATCGCCGCGACGGGGAAGAGCCTGGAGCGCCTGCTCACCCAGGCCTTCCAGCCCCCCGACAACCCGCTCGACATCGCCGCCACGGTGAAGGCGGTGCTCATCCGCACCGAGGACTTCGAGCACGTGGGAACCACCAGCAGCGTGCTGCAGCCGCCGATGCTCTCGATCTTCCTCTACCGCGTGGACTTCAACAAGGCCATGCGGGCGGGGTGGTCGGGGGTGGGGAGCCTGGACGGGCGCTCGCACCTGCCGCTGGACCTGCACTTCCTGCTCACCGCCTGGGCCGCCAACGCCGAGTACGAGCTGCGCATCCTCGGCCGCGCCATGCAGTGCCTGGAGACCTATCCCAGCCTCTCCGGCCCCCTGCTGGCGGGGTCGACCTGGGCCGCGGGCGACTCGGTGCAGATGGTGCTCGAGGAGATCAGCACCGAGGCGGTGATGCGCACCTTCGACTCGCTGCCGCACGACTACAAGCTCTCCATCCCCTACGTGGCCCGCGTGGTCCGCCTGGACGGGCTGAAGGCGGTGCCGGCGCCCGACGTGCACACCGCCGTGACCGGCGTCACCGCGGCGGCCGCATGAACCTCTTCCTCCCCTCGCGCTACGACGAGCTCACCGCGCGCCTGGCGCTCGGCGTCGAGCCGGCCGACCCGCTGCACGGCGGGCGGCTCCCCTTCCGGGTGGAGGTGGCGCGCGACGGCATCCCCCTCCCGCCCTCC
>DASYJZ010000008.1:0-5316 GCA_035995965.1 Longimicrobium sp.
GATTCCTCGTCGCGGCCTCGGCCACGCGGCGAGCCCGCGTCGTCTCCACGCGAAGGAGCCGACGAGCGGCGCGCCGGCGCTTCGTCGTCGCGGGAGCGCGAACGAGGCCGGGGTGCGTCGTCCCTGCCGCGCGACGGAGCCGAGCGGCGTGGCGCCGCGTCATCGTCACGTCCGCGGCCTCGCGGCGGACCCGCGTCGTCGCGGCCGCGCGATGGGGAAGAAGAACGACGCACGGGGGATTCGTCGTCCCGGGCGCGGCTGCGGGGCCTCGGTGCGTCGTCGTCACCACGAGCGGGCGGGCGGCGAGCGGGGGCATCGTCCCCGGCGAAGGGACGGCGCGAGGGCGGGCCGTCGTCGCGATCGCGGCCGCGCGGGGGGCGGGCGTCCTTGCCGCCGCGGACGGGCTTGCCTCCGGCGCGCTTGGGACGGTCGTCGGCATCGCGGCTGCGGCTCGGCCGAGGACGGTCCGGCGCGCCGCGGCGCTCGTCGGGCGCGCCTCCGCGCGGCGACACACTCGCGGAGCCGCGCCGGGTCTGGGGATAGGGCGTGTCCATCTCCCGATCGCCGTCTGTCGGCCGCGGGCCGGCCACATCCTTCGGACGAGCGGGGGCGCCGACCTTCGGGCGGCTGGAGCGCGGGAAACCCCGAGAGGCGTCGCGCGGGGACGGGCCACGCTCCGCGTCGCGCTCGCGCGGACCGCGGGAGGCGGCGGAGGGACGCTCGTCTCGGTCGCGTACACGCTTGACGGGCCCGCGAGTGCCCTTGGAGGGGCGCTCGTCCCCGTCACGGACGCGCTTGACGGGGCCGCGGGCCGTCGACGGACGCGCCTCATCGTCGCGGACGCGCTTCACCGGTCCGCGTTTCGCCGGGGCGCCGCGAGCGTCCCGCTCGTGGTAGGGGCGCTCGTCGCGCGCCTGCGGGCCGCGGCGGGGCTTCCCCTCGTCGGAGCGGCCGCGGACGGCGTCTTCGCGGGCCTTCGCGCGCAGCTCGGAGGGACGCGGCGTCGCCCGGGCGGGAGAGGCGGACTTCCCCGCCCCGGCGGCCGGGCGCGCGCGCTCCTCGGGCTTCGGCTTGCGCTGCGGGCGGCGCTCGCCGCCATCCTCGCGCGGCGGGCGGGCAGCATCCTCGCGCGGCGGGCGGGCGGCGGGGCGGGCAGCGGCGGACTCGGCACCTTCCTCGTCGCCGCTGTGGAGGCGCTTCGGGCGGGAGGGACGCTTGCCGGAGGGCTCCCGCAGCGTGGCGAGCTCCGTCTCCGCCAGGATGCGCCACTTGCCGGGCTTCAGCTCGCCCAGCGCGACGGGGCCGAAGCGGCGGCGGATCAGGCGCGCCACCGGGTGGCCGAGCGCCTCCAGCATCCGCCGCACTTCGCGCTTCTTCCCCTCGCGCATCACCACCGACAAACGGTGCTGGTTCTCGCCCGTCTGGTGCAGGCGGCGCACGCTTTCCGCTTGCATGGTGTCGCCCTCCGCATCCACGCCCTCGGTCAGGCGGTGCATCTCCTCGGCCGTCGGCTTCCCCTCCACGTCCGCCCAGTACTCCTTGGTGACGCCGTACGAGGGGTGCAGCATGCGGTTGGCCAGATCGCCCTCGTTGGTGAGCAGCAGCAGCCCCTCGCTGTCGCGGTCCAGCCGGCCCACGTGGAAGAGGCCGTGGTACTTCTCCGGGATCAGCTCGTACACCGTCTTGCGGCCGTACGGGTCGATGCGCGTGGTGACGTAGCCCTTGGGCTTGTGCAGGGCCAGCCAGGTGACCGGCTGCACCTCCACCGGGCGCCCCTGCACCTCCACCTCGTCCACGCCGGGGCGGATCTTCGTCCCCGGCGTGGTCACGCTCTTTCCGTTGACGAACACCTGGCCGGCCGCGATCAGCTCCTCGGCCGCGCGGCGGGAGGAGACGCCGGAGTGGGCGAGGAAGGCCTGCAGGCGCACCTCTTCGCCGTGCGGGTGCTTGGGGTCAGGCCTGGGCATCGGCGAGCGAAAGCTGGGGGTCGGATGCGGGCTCGCGGCGTGCGAGCACCACGGGCAGGTCTTCGGCGCGCGGCAGGTCGTCGAGCGAACGGAAGCCGAAGTGCTGCAGGAAGAAGGTGGTGGTGCCGTACAGCAGCGGCCGCCCCAGCCCCTCGCCCCGCCCCACCACCTCGATCAGCCCGCGCTCCTGCAGCGTCTTCAGCACGCCGCCGGCGCCCACCCCGCGGATCTCCTCCACCTCGGCGCGCCCCACCGGCTGGCGGTAGGCGAGGATGGCGAGCGTCTCCAGCGCCGGGCCCGAGAGGCGCTGCGTGGCGGGGACGCTGTCGAAGCGCTCCAGCACCGGCGCGAACTCCGGCCGCGTAAGGAGCTGGTACCCGCCCCCCACCTCGAAGATCTGGAAGGCGCGCTCGTCCTGTTCGTACTCGCCGCGCAGCTCGGCCACGGCGTTTTCTACCGACTCTTCGTCCAGCGACTCGTCGGCGCGCGCCAGCTCGGCGGCCGAGAGCGGCGCCTCGCTGGCGAAGAGCAGCGCCTCCACCATGCGGCTGGCCCTCACGCGTCGGCCTCGCCGGCGGGGCGCTCGCGGGCGCGGTAGATCCAGAGCGCGGAGAAGGGCTCGGCCTGGCGCAGCCGCACCACGCTGCGCTTCCCCAGCTCCAGGCAGGCGAGGAGGGTGGCGACGGAGTGGATGCGCGTTCCCCAGCGCGCCACCAGGGCGGCGAACTCCACCCGGCGCTTGAGGGTGAGCGCGTCGACCACCTCGTTCATCTGGTCCTCGATCTTCACCGGGCGGCCGTGCACGGTGTGCACCGCGCGCGCCTCCGCCAGGCGGTCCTGCATGCGCAGCGCCGCTTCCCACACCTCGTCCCAGGTGGTCTCCAGCGGCAGCTCCGAGAGGCGCGGCTGCGGGCGCACCTCCACGTGGCCGCGGGCGAAGAGGCGGGCGCGCTCGCGCTCGGCGCGCTCCAGCAGCCGCGCGGCCTCGCGGAAGTGCTCGTATTCCAGCAGCCGGCGCACCAGGTCGGCGCGGGGGTCGTCGCCCTCCTCCTCGCCGGCGCGGCGGGGGAAGAGCATCTGCGCCTTGATGCGCACCAGCGTGGCCGCCATCTCCAGGAACTCGCCGGCGCGCTCCAGCTCCATCCGCCCCATGGTCCGGATCGCCGCCAGGAACTGCGCGGTGATGCGGGCGATGGGGATGTCGAAGATGTCGATGTCCTGGTTGCGGATCAGGTGCAGCAGCAGGTCCAGCGGCCCGTGGAAGCGCTCCAGGTCCACCTCGAAGGGGTCGCGCGCCGCGGGCGCCAGCTCCAGCGTCTCCACCTCAGCCCACCAGGTTGCCGACGCTCAGGAAGGCGCGGGTGATGGTCCCCGCCAGCTCCCACATCGGGTTCAGCGCCTTGACGAAGAGCAGGGCGTAGAGGATGAACATCCCGTACGGGAAGAGCTGCCGGTAGGCGTGCGCCAGGTTCGCCGGGAGGAGGTGGTAGAGCACGTGCGACCCGTCCAGCGGGGGGACGGGGATCAGGTTGAAGAAGATCAGCATCACGTTCAGGAACACCCCGATGGCGCAGACCTGGTCCGCCGTCACCAGGAACGCCGTGGGGCCCGTGCCGCGCACGGTCAGCAGGACGACCACGTGCAGCAGCGTGAAGAGCACCGCCAGCCCCAGGTTGCCGACCACCCCCGCGATGGACACCAGGATGTCGCCGCGCTTGTAGTTGCGGTACTTGCGGGGATTGGTGGGTGTGGGCTTGGCCCAGCCGATGATGGGCGCGCCGGTGAGGGCGCCCACCAGCGGGAAGAGGATGCTGCCGATGGGGTCGATGTGCGCGCGCGGGTCCAGCGTCACGCGGCCGAGCATGTACGCGGTGTCGTCGCCCTGCTTCAGCGCCACCCACGCGTGCATGAACTCGTGGACGCAGAAGGCCAGCAGGAGGACGGGAAAGCTGAGGACGATCGTCTCGATCTTGTCGGGATCCATCCGGCCAAGTTAGACGCCGCGGGAATCCCTGTCAAAACGCCGATACGGGCCGGCGGCCGCGCCGCGCCGCGCTAAGGGACCGCCGTCGCGCTCTCCGCGGCGCCCTGGCGGATCAGCTCGCGGATGCACTCCGCCGCCGCCTCGAAGGGCTCGCGCGCGGCGGCCATCTCGCCGCGCATGCTGGCCTTCTCGGCCTCGCCCAGCCGGTCGATGGCGGTGAAGATCTCGGGGGTGTTGCCGTCGCGCGCCACCAGCGCGCCCCTGAGCTCGCCCAGCACCATCGCCAGCGCGGCGGGCCGCCCCGCGGCGAACGCCTGCCGCGCCTCCTCCATCTTCCCCGACAGCCATTCGCCCAGGATCAGCATCTGCTTCGATCGTCATGGATGTACGCACCGCCCCCCCGGCCGTCGCGCCGCAGGTAAGGTGCCACACCAGCCGCAGATGCGGATTCTCCCGGCCGACTGCGGCCCCCGGCTCGCGCTGCCCGAACGGTTACCGTCTCACCGGAAAAGCAAAGGCGGCCACCCGTGACAAGGTGGCCGCCCCGAATGCCTGGTGCGCGCGCTGGATTCAGTCGCCGCAGCAGCAGCCGGCGCCGTCGCAGCAGCCGTCCTTGCAGCACTCGCAGTCGCAGCAGGGGTCCGCGGGATTGGCCATGGTTCGCCTCCAGGGTGCGGTCGGTGGATCGTCGTGTTCGCACGATACCGGCGCGCGGGCGGAGGAGCAAGCTCCGTGCGTCGGCGGACCCCACCCGGGGTTGACAGGCGGGGCCCGTTCGGGTATGATTCGGCTTCCCTTTTCGGGGAAATCCAGAGTCAGAACACACGCGCCGGCGCCGACAGGGGCGCCGCTGTTTTCCGGAGAACCGCCTTGCCGAACAACAAGTCCGCCGAGAAGCGCATGCGGACCAACGAGATCCGCGCCGACCGCAACCGTGCGTTCCGCTCCCGCCTGCGCAGCGCGCTGAAGAAGGTCCGCAGCGCGTCGGACTCGGCCGTGGGCGCCGCGGCGCTCCGTGAGGCCTCGTCGCTGCTCGACCGCGCGGCCCGCAAGCGGATCATCCATCCGAACAAGGCGGCGCGCGCCAAGTCGCGCCTGAGCGCCTTCATCGGTCGGCTCGCCGGCTCGTAAGCGCACCTCCAGCAGGCCCCTGGCCCGCCGACCTTCGCGGTCGGCGGGCCTTTCGTTCGTCGACCGGCAACGGCAACGGCATCTCACGCAGAGCCGCGGAGGCGCAGAGGATACAACTCGCCTCTCTGCGTCTCCGCGGCCCTGCGTGAGGCGCCGTTTGCGTCAGTTGAGGACGAGGGCGGCGATCACCACGCCGACGATGATGGCGGCGACGAGGTACAGCCAGTCCTGGCT
>DASYJZ010000009.1:0-1885 GCA_035995965.1 Longimicrobium sp.
CGCGAGAGCGGATCGGGGACGAAGCGCTCCGCCGTCAGCCCGGGCCGCCCCAGGTAGCCGCGCGCCAGCCCCGCCCCGCCGGCGTACAGCTCGCCGGGGATGCCGACGGCGACGGGGGAGAGGTGCCGGTCGACGACGTACAGCCGCGTGCCGGCGATGGGCGCGCCGATCGGCGGGAGCGCGGGCCACCCCTCGGGCTCGCCCTCGACCGCGTGCGCGGAGACGACGTGCGTCTCGCTCGGCCCGTACTGGTTCTCCAGCGCGCAGCCCGGGTTGGCGCGGAAGAAGGCGCGGAGCTGCGGCGTCGACCGCAGCGCCTCGCCCGCCGTGATCACCTCGCGCAGGTGGGGGAGATGCGCCGCGTCCCGCTGGCTGTCCCCTGTCCCCTGTCCCCTGTCCCCTGCGGTTCCCCTGTCCCCTGCTTCCGCCAGGTTCTGCAGCGCGGCGAAGGGGAGGAACAGCCGCTCCACCCGGTGCTCGCGGAGATAGGCGATCAGCGCCTCGCCGTCGCGCCGGGTCTCGTCGTCCACCAGCACCAGCGTGCCGCCCGCGGCCCAGGTGGCGAAGATCTCCTGGAACGACACGTCGAACGAGAGCGAGGTGAACTGCAGCGTGCGCGCGGCCGCGGCGGTGCCCCAGCGCGCGAGCTGCCAGCGCACCAGCGTCGCCAGCGCGCGGTGCGGGAGCGCGGCGCCCTTCGGCCGGCCGGTGGAGCCGGAGGTGTAGATGACGTACAGCAGGTTCTCGGGATGGACGTCCACGCGCGGCGCATCGGCCGGCTCGCGGGCGATCTCCTCGCGCTCGGCATCGACGCGCAGCACCGCGGCTTGCGTCCGTGGGAGCCGCGCGGCGGACGCGGAGGTGGCGAGCACCACGCGGGCGCCGCTCCCCTCCAGCATGTACGCGACGCGGTCCGCGGGATAGCTCGGGTCGACGGGGACGTAGCATCCCCCCGCCTTCAGCACCGCGAGCACGGCGACGACGAGGTCGACGGAGCGCTCCATCGCCACCGCCACCCGCACGTCCGGGCCGACGCCCATGCGGATGAGACGATGCGCCAGGCGGTTGGCGCGCGCCTCCAGCTCCGCGTACGTCACCCGCTCGCCGCCGTGCTCGATCGCCCCGGCGTCCGGCGTGCGCGCCGCCTGCGCCGCCACCAGCTCGTGCACCGGCGTGGCGGACTCGGCGTGGTCACCGGGGTTGAAGCCGTCCACCACGTCCGTGCGCTCCTCGGCGGAGAGGAGCGGAAGGGTCGAGACGGGCGCGTCGGCATCCGCCGCCGCGGCGCGCAGGAGCGCATCCAGGTGGCGCGTCAGGCGGCGGATGGTGGACGCGTCCCAGAGCGCGGTCGCGTACTCCGCCCATCCCCCGAGTCCCCCCTGTCCGTCGTCCGCCAGGATCAGCGTGAGGTCGAAGCGCGACGTCCCCGTGTCCGCCGCGCGCGGGGCGATGTCGGCGTCGCCGAGCGCGAGACCGCCGCCGGGGGCGTTCTGCAGCGTGAGCATCACCTGGAAGAGCGGCGCGTGGCTCAGGCTGCGCTCCGCCTTCAGCTCGTCCACCAGCTTCTCGAAGGGCACGTCCTGGTGGGCGTACGCTTCCAGCGTCCCCTCGCGCACGCGCCGCAGCAGCTCGCCGAAACCGGGGTCGCCGGAGAGGTCCGTCCGCAGCGCCAGCGTGTTGTCGAAGAAGCCGATCAGCGGCTCCAGCTCCGGCCGCGTGCGGTTGGCGATGGGCGTGCCCACCACCACGTCGTTCTGCCCGCTCCAGCGCCCCAGCAGCGCCTGGAACGCGGCCAGCAGCACCATGAACGGCGTGGCGCCGCGCTCCCGCGCCACCCGCGCCACGCGCGCCGGCGCATCCTCCCCCAGGCTGAACCGGAACGACC
>DASYJZ010000010.1:0-4020 GCA_035995965.1 Longimicrobium sp.
TGGTGATGAGCGGGGCCTCTTCGGGAAGCCCGCTCTTGCGCACCTGCGGCTGCCCGATGGTGGCGAACAGCGCGTTGCACAGGCACTTGCGGCCGGCGGTGTTCTCGCGGTCGCCGCCCTTCTTCACGTACGTCTCCACCGGCTCGGCGGCGCAGCGGTAGTCGATGCGGCCGTCCTCGCGCTTGTACGCCTGCCGCAGGTAGCCCAGGTCGCAGACGCGCTCGCGCTGCTGGTACACCGGGAGCTGCGACACCGTCCCCTCGAGCTGCACCACCTTGAAGGGGAAGCCCGTGGGCGAGGCGCGGCCGTCCGTCAGCACGTCGATGGCGTCGTCCTGCGCCTGGCGGATCACGTCGCGCTTCAGCTCCGGCGCGATCCCGCTCTCGTCGGCATAGGCGAAGAGCGTCCCCACCTGCACCCCGGCGGCGCCGGCGTCCAGCGCCTCCTGCAGCTTCTCGGGGGTCCCCGCGCTCCCGGCCAGCCAAAAGGGGAGCCCGTGCTCCTTCATCTTCTCCAGGTCCACCACGTCGCGCTCGCCGTACAGCGGCTCGCCGCGCTCGTTGTAGACCCCGGCCACCCGCGGCGGCGCGTTGTGCCCGCCCGCGGTGGGCGCCTCGATCACGAACCCGTCCACCCGCCCCGACGCCTTGCGCACCAGCATGGTGGCCAGCGAGTTCGACGCGATGATGGGGAGGAAGTACGGCCGCTTGATCCCCTCGGGGCGCTCCGGGAAGTGCGCGCGCGGGTCGAAGGTGAGCAGGTCCGCGTCGTCGCGGCCCGCGCCCTCCACGTCGAGCTTGATGGAGGCGGGCTCGTGCGCGGCGAAGCGGTCGAGCGCGCCCGGGATCTCCTTGGGGATGCCGGCGCCCATCAGCACGTAGTCCACGCGCGCCAGCATGGCGCCGTAGAGCGTGGCCAGGTTGGGCATCTGCACCTTGGTGAGCAGGTTCACGCCCACCACGCCGTCGTGCCCCTCCTTGGCCAGCCACACCTCCACGAAGCTCGCGAGCATGGTGAGCTGGTCGCGCACCTTGCTCACCACCTGGCGGTACATGGGGATGGGCTTGTACGGCTCTCCCTGGGCGCGTCCCTCGGGGCGGAAGTACTTGTGCAGCACGTCTTCCACCACCTCGGGCATGGGGAAGTGCGCCATGGCCCGGCGGATGTGGCCGCCCATGTCGCCGTCCTGCAGCCGGCGCACCAGCACGGTGTCCACGCAGGTGCCGGAGACCACGCCCATCTGGCCCCGCAGCGAGACCGCCTTGGCGAGCACCCAGTTCGAGACGCCGACCCCCATCCCGCCCTGGATGATGAGCGGGTGCCCGAGAGAGAATGCGGTCATGCCTTTGTGGGGTAACGGGTTACCATCGACGCTATCGCCGGAGGAGCGTTGAATTTACCGCGAAAACACCGATCCCGCAAGCACTTAGCACAATCGGCCCCCGTCGGTTGAGCCACACTCAGTCTCCGCGATTTGTCGCACGACCGATGCCAGACGCCCCATCTGCGACCCGGGATGGCCCTATCCCTCATGTTTCCCAACGGAAACGGCGGTCTCTCACGGGGGCCGCGGAGGGGCACGGAGTAGACAAGCAAATCGCAGTCCTCCGTGCCGCTCCGAGAGAAATTCACCGCCCGACGTCCGCGTTGCCGCCGGGCTCGCGCAGGTTATCTTGCATCCGTTCGCACATCATCCAAAAGCCGAAGCCACTCATGCCCTCTCAACTCGCGCCCGCTACCCTGGAGGGGTGGTACGCGCTCCACCAGATGTTCTCGATGGACTGGGCGTCGGTGCGCGCCTGGACCGAGCGCGCCTTCGCCGCCGAGGCCGGGGCGCTCTTCGGGCGCCTGGCCGCGTCCGCGGGAGAGGGGTGGAGCGAGCCGGTGCGGCTGGTGGGCGCCGGCGGGGCGGACTGGATGTTCATCCACTTCCGCCCCACGCTGGAGGAGCTCGCCGAGGTGCAGCGCGTGGTCGCCACCTCGCCGCTGGCGGCGCACCTCACGCTCACCTTCGAGTACCTCTCCGTCACCGAGGCGGGGCTCTACCACGCCACCGCCGACGCGGCGAAGGAGGCCGACCCCGCCAGCGAGGAGTTCCGCCGGCGGATCGCCGAGGTCTCGGCCGCCGAGGCGGCTTCGGACCACGTGCGCTCGCGGCTCTACCCCCGGGTGCCCGAGGGGATGCGCTACGTGTCGTTCTACCCGATGTCCAAGCGCCGGGTCCCGGGGCAGAACTGGTACGCGCTCGACGTGCGCGAGCGCAGCCGGCTGATGCGCGACCACGGGATGATCGGGCGGAAGTACGCCGGGCGCATCTTCCAGGTGATCACCGGGAGCATCGGGCTCGACGACTGGGAGTGGGGCGTCACCCTCTTCGCCCGCGACGCGCTGGACTTCAAGCGCCTGGTGACGGAGATGCGCTTCGACGAGGCGAGCGCCGTCTACGGCGAGTTCGGCCGCTTCTTCACCGGCATCCGATTTGCTCCCGGGGACTGGGGAGCGCTGCTCGGCGCCGGATGAAGCCGGCGCCGGGCGCCACCCCGGACGGTTGCGCCACGCCCGGGCCCGGTGGGTCCGGGCCTTTTTGCGGCCTTGCGCCGGGTGCCCGCGCTGGCGTGCCCGCGACGGCGGCCCCTATCTTCCTCGCATGGACCTGAACCGCAGCCTCACCGCGCTGGGTGCCTCCACGCTGCGCATGTTCGGCGGCCTGGGCACCTTCAGCCGCTTCACCGGCGACAGCTTCCGCGCCATCGGCAACTTGCGCACCTGGCTGCCGCTGCTGGTGGGGCAGATGCGCAGGCTGGGGGTCGACTCGCTCCCCATCGCCCTCTTCCTGGCCTCGTTCACCGGGATCGTGCTGGCGCTGCAGGCCAGCTACACCTTCACCGGCGCCATCCCCCTGTACTTCGTCGGGACGCTGGTGGAGAAGACCATGGTGCTGGAGCTGGGGCCGGTGCTCACCGGGCTCGCCCTCTCGGGGCGCATCGGGGCGAACATCGCGGCCGAGTTGGGGACGATGCGCGTCTCCGAGCAGATCGACGCGCTGGAGACCATGGCGTACGACCCGCTCGCCTACCTGGTGGTGCCGCGGGTGGTGGCGGGGTTCCTGATGTTCCCGGTGATCGTGATCTTCGCCGACGTGGTGGCGATGATCTTCGGGCTCATCACCTCCATGGCGCTGCTGCACATGAGCCCGCAGACCTTCATCCGCGGGGCGCGGCTCTTCTACAAGCACTTCGACCTGGTCTACTCCGTCATCAAGGGGTTCTCGTTCGGGCTGGTGATCACCCTGATCGGCTGCTACCAGGGCTTCAACACCCGGGGCGGCGCCGAGGGCGTGGGGATCTCGACCACGCGCGCCGTGGTGGTCGCGGGGATGCTCATCCTGGTGCTCGACGCCTTCTGGGCCGCCACCATCCTGAAATGAGCATCGAGCTTCGCGACATCCACAAGGCCTTCGGCCCCAAGAAGATCCTGCGCGGCCTCTCGCTCGGCGTGGAGGAGGGGGAGACGGTGTCGCTGGTGGGCTTCTCGGGCGCTGGCAAGTCGGTCACGCTGAAGCACATCAACGGGCTGCTGAAGCCCGACCAGGGGACGGTGTTCGTGGACGGGCTGGAGGTGCCCCGGCTCCCGCGCGAGCAGCTCTACAAGCTGCGGCTCGACATCGGCTACGTCTTCCAGTTCGCCGCGCTCTTCGACTCCATGACGGTGGGCGAGAACATCCGCATGGGGCTGGTGAAGAAGGGCGGGCTGGGCGAGAAGGAGATGGAGGAGCGCACCGCCGAGTCGCTCCGGCTGGTGGACCTCACCGGGTTCGAGCACCGCTTCCCGGCGGAGCTCAGCGGCGGGCAGAGGAAGCGCGCCGGGCTGGCGCGGGCGATCGCGTACCGCCCCAAGTACCTGCTCTACGACGAGCCCACCAGCGGGCTGGACCCGGTGACCACCACGGTGATCGACCGGCTGATCATGCGGATGAAGGAGGAGCTGGGGGTCACCAGCCTGGTGATCACCCACGACATG
>DASYJZ010000011.1:0-2834 GCA_035995965.1 Longimicrobium sp.
CATGATGGCCACGTACTCGTTGGCGCGGATGGTCAGGTCCACCCCGTTCAGGGCGCGCACCGTCTCGGCGCCCATCTGGTAGTGCTTCTCCAGCCGGCGCGTCTCGATCAGCGGGGCGGCGGCGCTCATCGCCGGCCCCCCTTGGCCGCGCCGGGGCGGGCGGCGGGCGCCGCGGGCGGCACCTTCACCAGGTCGCCGTCCTCCAGCTCGCGCACGGCCTGGAAGCTCCCGGAAACGAGGGTCTCGCCGCCGGTGAGGCCCCGGGTGACCTCGAAGTATTCGCCGCCGGTGATGCCGACGTCGACCGGCACCCAGTGGGCCTTGCCGTCGCGGATCACGAACACGCCCTGCACCTCGGCCTGCTGGTTGCGCCGGGCCTCCTGCTTCGACGCCTCGGCCGCCCCGTCGTCGCCGGGCTTGGCGTCGATCCCCGACTTGAACTTCTTCCCGGCGCTGTCGCGCACGGTGAGCGCGATGATGGGCACCGCGAGCGCGTGCGGCCGCGTCTCGGTGACGATCTCGGCGGTGGTGGAGAGGTCGGGGAGGAGCTCGGCGGGGGGATGGTCCAGGGTGATCACCACCTCGTAGTCCACCGAGTTCTGCTCGCCGCCGGAGGCCGCGGCGGCCCCGGCGCCCTGCACCGCGCTGTTGCCGATGCGCGTCACCCTGCCGGTGAAGCTGCGCCCCGGGAAGGCGTCGATCTTGAGGCTGGCGCTGTCGCCCACGGTGATCCCGGGGACGTCGGTCTCGTCGACCTTGACCTTGGCCTCCATGGCCGACGGGTCGGCCACGGTGAGCAGGAGCGAGCCGGGGTTGTTCATGGTGCCGATGATGGCCGTCTCGCCCTCGTGGATGTTGAGCCGCACCACGCGCCCCGCCATGGGGGCCACGATGGTGGTCTTGCGCAGGTTGTCGCGTGCCTGCGCCAGCGAGGCCTGCGCCTGCTGCACCGCGAAGCGCGCCCCCTGCAGCGAGGCGGCCGCCACCTGCGCCTGGGTGTGGGCGTTGTCGACCTCCTGGGCGGAGACCAGGTCGCGCCCCTGGGCGAGCTGCTCGGCGCGGCGCTCGTCGGCCTGCGCCTTGAGCAGCTGCGCACGGGCCTCGGCCTCGCGGGCGCGGCCCTGCGCCACGGCGGCCTGCGCCTGGTTCACCGAGGCCTCGTACTGGCTGGCGTCGATGCGGAGCAGCAGGTCGCCGCGGTTCACCCACTGCCCCTCCTCCACCGCGAGCTGGATCACGCGCCCCGACACGTCGGCCGAGATGTCGACCTTGCGCTTGGGCTGGATCTTTCCGCTGGCGGTCACGGTGGCCACCAGGTCGCGCCGCGCCACGGCCTCGGAGCGCACCTCGCGCCCCGCGCCCGAGCCCTTGTTGGCCATGGCCAGCGCCGCCAGCACGCCCACCACCAGCACGACCCCCAGGGCGATCAGCAGCTTCTTCATCTTGCTCACCGTCTCTCTGTTCCGTCGGCGCCGTCAGCGCAGCGGGCGGCCCACCAGGGCCTCCAGCGCCGCGAGCGACTTGTGGTAGATGTAGATCGCGTCGATGCGTCCCTGCTCCGCCAGCGACAGCGAGGTCTGGGCGTCGGTCACCTCCACCGAGCTCGCCACCCCGAAGCGGAAGCGCTCCTGCGCCAGCCGCAGCTCCTCGGTGGCGCGCCCCACCACCTGCGTCTGCAGCTGGGCCACCCCGTAGGCCGTCTGCAGGTTGAGCAACGCGCTCCCCAGGTCGGTGCGCAGCTTGAGCTCCTCCGCGCGCACCGCCAGGTCGGCGTTGTCGCGCTGCACCCGCGCCTCTTCCACCTGCCGCTCGCGCGCCCAGCCGTTGAAGAGCGGGAGCGAGAGCGAGAGCGAGGCCTGCAGCGGCTGGCGGCTGAAGCCGAAGGGGAAGCTGGGGTTGGCGCTCCTCACCCCCTGGCGCAGCCGGTCGACCACCGCCGGGTCGCTGGTGTCGAAGCGCGAGCAGTCCTGCGCCGTGGCGCCGATCAGCGCGCCCACCTGGTTGTTGTACTGGCACGAGGTGAACTGCCCCGCCGCGCCGGCGATGGCCTGCTGGTAGAGCGGGTTCAGGTTGCCGGCCGAGTACACCGAGCCGCGGTACCCCACGTTCAGGCCGAGCGAGGGGAGGTACTGCGAGCGCGCCGCGCGCACGGTGGTGCGCGCCGCCTCGGCGCTGGCGCGGGCGGAGAGGAGGGTGGGGTTCCCCGCCAGCGCCATCGCGACCAGCGAGTCCACCGTCCAGCTCGGCTCGAAGAGCGCGAAGGTGGAGACCAGCCGGGTGCCGGGGGCGAGCGGTGCGCCCATCACCTGGCCGAGCTTGAGCAGCTCGGTCTGGTAGGTGTTGCGCCGCTGCAGCAGGTTCACCTCGGCCTGGCCGCGCTCCACCTCGGCGCGGCGCAGGTCCAGCGGGGTGCCGGCGCCCACGTCCAGCCGGGCGCGGGCCAGCCGCTCGTGCTCGCGGGTGCGGCCGAGCTCGCGCTCCGCCTGCTGCGCCTGCTCCAGCGCCTGCAGCGAGGCCAGGTACTGCTGCCGCACCTGGCTCACCACGCCCGCCTCGTAGCCCACGATGCGCTGTTCGGTGGCGCGCCGCTGCGCCCGGGCCAGGGTGGGCTGCATCAGCTTGGAGCCGCTGAGCTGGTAGTTGAGGTCCAGCCCGTACGACGACGAGTAGTAGGCCGGCGAGCTGCTGGCGAGCTGCACCGAGCCGAAGCGCTGCTCGCCCGGCGCCGTGTACCCCATCCCGGTCGACACGCTGGCCGAGGGGAAGAAGTCCATCCGCGCCGCGCGCACCGCGGCGCGCGCGGTGCGCGAGTCGTTGCGCTGCGTGAGCAGGTC
>DASYJZ010000012.1:0-4597 GCA_035995965.1 Longimicrobium sp.
CGAACAGCTCGCGAGCGCGTGCCTGCACGCGCTCCTCGAATCGCTCCGCTTCGAGCTCCGCGGAGGGCGGATTCGGGCGACGCGCCGTCGGCCGGCTCGCGAGCGATGCCTCGACTGGATTCCGGCGGTACCGCCGCCGGACGTGACGTCTAGTCATTCATTTGTGTCCATTCCGTAGTGTTTACCAACAATCGCGTATTTCAGGCTCTCGCGCAAGGCTCTCGTGCGGTCGCGCGGCGGTGCGCGCCGGTGTAGACTTGGCGCGCCCGCGGCGGGAGTTCCCGTCGCGCCGAATCCGCCGCCGGGGGACGCGTGTCGAAGGTCACCGCCTACGTCAGCCACGAGAACTGCTCGCTCCACGACACCGGCTGGAGCCATCCCGACCACCAGGGGCGGCTCCCGGCGGTGACGCGCGCCGTGTACCGCGACATGGTCGCGCTCTACGAGCCGCTGCTGCAGGTGGAGGGGCTCCCCGCCACCGAGTCGCAGCTCCTGCGCGTCCACACCCGGCGTTACGTGGACGACGTGCGCCGCACCGCGATCGCCGCCGCGGCCGAGGGGCGGCCGCTGGAGCTGGGCGGCGTCCCCGTCTCCGGCGCGTCGTGGGATGCGGCGCTCGCGGCGGCGGGGAGCGCGATCACCGCCGTCGACGCAGTCATGCGCGGAGACGTGAGGAACGCGTTCGCCGCCGTCCGCCCGCCGGGGCGCGGCGCGTGGGCCGACGAGCCGGGCGAGCACTCGCTCTTCAACCAAGTCGCCGTCGCCGCGCGCCACCTGCGCGAGGTCCACGGCTCCGCGCGCGTTCAGGTCGTCGCCTGGGGCGCACGCCCGGCCGAGGCGATCCGGCAGGTGCTGTCGGGTGATCCCGGCGTCGGCGTGCTCTCGATCCACCAGCAGCCGGACGAGCCCGTGGAGCCGCATCGCAACGACGTCCCCGTCGCCGCGGGGAGCGACGGCGCTGCATTCCTTCGGGGGATAACGAGCGCGCTGCATGCCGTCCCGCCCGAGGAGTCGCCGGACTTCGTGCTCCTCTCCGCCGGGTTCGACATCCTGGCGGGCGATCCGCTCGGCGGCCTGGCGGTGACGCCGCGCGAGGTGTACGACCTTACGCTCGCGCTCCGCGAGTGGGCCCAGGCGCGCGCGGGCGGCCGCCTGGTCTCCGTGCTCGAGGGCGGCTACCACGCCTCGGCGACGGCGGACGCGGTGGTCCAGCACCTGCGCGCGCTCGCGGGGCTGCCGCCTGCATAGGATTTCCGCGGCGACGATCGCACGTGGAGCCGCGGAGGCGCGGAGGCGCGCAGACGGGCACGCAGCCTCGCGCACGCCGGCCGGGCCGCCTATACTCTATCCCCATGTCCTCGCCCGCACCGGACGCCTTCAGGCTGCCACCCAACCGGGAGTCCGGGCCGTCGATGCTGGACTTGGTCCGGCTGAGCCCCGCGGTGGTGTTCCCGCCCGGCGGCCAGGAGCTGTACCGGCGCATCGCCACGCTCACCGAGCTGCACGCGGGACAGGAGGTGCTCGACGCCGCCTGCGGCCGGGGCGTGACCACCTCGTTCCTGGCGCAGTCCGCCGGGGTCTCGTGCGTGGGCGTGGACCCCGACGAGAAGCTGGTGCGCGAGGCCGAGGAGCGGGCGCGCGAGGGCGGGCTGGAGGGGCGCGTGAGCTTCGAGACGGCGCGGCTCGACGACCTGCCCTACCGCGACGGGATCTTCGACGTGGCGATCGGCGAGTTGGGGCTGGGCGCCACCGCCGACCCCGCGCGCGCCGTGAGCGAGCTGGCACGCGTGACGCGGCCGTTCGGCTGCGTGGTGCTGGTGCAGCTCATCTGGACCGGCAACGTGGACCCGGCGCGGCGCGAGGTGCTGGTGGCGCACCTCGGCGCCCGGCCGATGATCCTGGTGGAGTGGAAGCAGCTCCTGCGCGATGCGGGGGTGGTGGAGCTGTCGGTGGAGGACTGGTCCGACGCGCCGTCGCCCTTTCGCCCCAGCGCCGGCGGCCCGTTCCCGGACTTCTCCCGGATCTTCACCACGCGCGAGAAGCTGGGCATCCTGCGCCGCGCGCTGAAGCGCTGGGGCTGGCGCGGGGTGAAGGGCGCGCTGGTGCGCGAGCGCGAGATCCATCGCCTGCTCACCCGCGACCGCGTCCTCGGCCTCACCATGATCAAGGGCACCCGCTGGTCGCCCGAGATGACGCAACCGTAGGCGGCGGCGCGCCGAGACCGCCGCCGGACCGCCGCGGGAACGATGGGAACTCCAGCCCCACACGGTGTCATCCTGAGGCCCGGCCTGACGTTGCCCTGAGTCCGCGCAGGACTTCGCAGGGCCGAAGGATCCAACCGCGGACGCGCGTGCCCCGCCGCGGAAGCCGCACGGCAGCAGCGGCTGCGATGCAAGCTGACGGCTGTAACGTCGGTCTCTGTGACGCTGCCGCGCCCGGGTCTCGCGGCGTCCCAGGCTAGATCCCTCGACCCTGCGGACATTCGTGCGATGCAGGGTCCGCCGGGTCGGGCCTCGGGATGACACCGGGGTGAGGGCGCGTACCCAGCACCTGGCACTTAGCACCTGGCACTTAAGCACTTAGCACTTAAGCACTCGACACCAGGCACTTTCGCACACCGGAACCCCGATCCATGGCCGTCATCGCAGAGACCGTCTCCCTCACCGCCGAAACCGTCGACCGCGTGCGCGGGGAGCTCCGCGCGCTGGGGCTGGACGGGTGGCTGCTGGTCAACTTCCGCGGCAACAACCCGGTCGCGGGCGGCCTGATGGGGCTGCCGGCGATGACGCGCCGCTGGTTCGTCTACCTCCCCGCCGAGGGCACGCCGGTCGCCATCACCCACCGCATCGAGCAGCAGCCGTGGGAGACGTGGCTCGGCGACAAGCGCCAGTACGCGAGCTGGCGCGAGCTCGAGCGCGAGCTGGCGGCGCTGCTGGGCGGCAAGAAGGTGGCGATGGAGTACGCCGCGGCCGACGCGGTGCCGTACGTCGACATCGTCCCCGCCGGCGTGCTGGAGCTGGTGCGCGCCGCCGGCGCCGAGGTGGCGTCGTCCGGAGACCTGGTGAGCGCCTTCTACTCGCGCTGGACGCCAGAGGGCGAGGCGAGCCACCGCCGCGCGGCCCGCGTGGTGCACGACGTGGCGCACGACGCCTTCCGCCGCATCGCCCAGGTGGTGAAGGACGGCGGACGGGTGACGGAGTGGGAGGCCCGTGGCTGGATCCAGGACGACTTCGCGCGCCTGGGGCTGCGCGTCGGCGCGGACTCGATCGTGGCGGTGAACGCGCACGCCGCGAACCCGCACTACGGGCCCACGGCGGAGAAGCACGCCGAGATCAGGGCGGGCGACCTCCTCCTGATCGACCTCTGGGGGAAGGAGGACGACCACGCCGTCTACGCCGACCAGACCTGGATGGGGTACTTGGGCGACACCGTCCCCGACCGCCTGGCGCAGATCTTCGGCGTGCTCTCCGCCGCGCGCGACGCGGCCATCGACCTCGTGCTGACGCGGAGCGCGGCGGACGAGGCGGTGTGCGGGTACGAGGTGGACGACGCGGCGCGCACGGTGATCGAGCGCGGAGGGCACGCCGAGCACATCTTCCACCGCACCGGGCACTCCATCGACCGCGACCTGCACGGGATGGGGCCGAACATCGACAACCTGGAGACGAAGGACACGCGCACGCTCATCCGCGGCGTCGGCTTCTCCATCGAGCCGGGGATCTACATCACCGGCGACGTGGGCTTCCGCACCGAGATCGACATGTATATGGGCGCGGCCGGCGCCGAGGTCACCACCCCGAACCCGCAGCGCGCCATCTATCCGCTCTTCCGAGAGGGCCCGTTCGCGTGAGCGAAGACCCGCCCACCCTGCCGTCTCCATCCCCGCTCGCGCGGAGCGCCGCCGCTGCCGAGAAGCCCACGGCGCAGGGCGGCGGCCGCGCCGAGCGGCGGAAGCAGCCGCGCGGCCTGTCGCTGCTGGCCGTGATCCCGGCCGACGGCGACGAGCCGGAATGGGACCCGGTCGATCCCAAGCTCGGCTCGCGGCTGGTGCTGCACGACGACGTGGCCGCGCTGGTCGCCCCCGCCCCGCCGCAGGGCGCGGACGACGACCCGCTGCACGTGACCGCGCGCCACTGGGAGGTGCACCGCGCGCTGCTGGCCGGCGACGTGGTGCCGGCGCCGGCCGGGATGGTGTTCGCGGGCGACCCCGAGGTGGCCACCTTCCTGGCCGAGTCGTACACCACGCTGCGCAGCGCGCTGGCGCGGGTGCGGGGGCGCTGGGAGTACCGCCTGCACGTGTCGCTGGCCGACGCCGCCTTCCCCGAGACGCGCGCGCTGGACCTGGCCACGCACATGTACGCCGAGCTGCGGCGGCTGGCGCGCGCGGCGGTGCCCTTCCCGCGCGACCCGCCGCGGGTGCTCAGCGCCGCCTTCCTGGTGGAGCGCGGCGCCTCCGACGCCTTCCGCGACCGGGTGGACCAGCTCTCCGCCCTCAACTCCGCGCTCGAGCTGGACCTCACCGGGCCGTGGCCGCCGTACGACTTCGTGGCGATGATCACGCCGCCGCCGCTCGAGACCGCCGCGCCGGCCAGGCCGG
>DASYJZ010000013.1:0-14180 GCA_035995965.1 Longimicrobium sp.
CAAGGCGTGCGCGCCCGCCACGGTGACCCCGGCGGCGCTCACCCGCGCGCGGTCGCGGAGCTGGTGGAGCCGCGTGAGCTCGCGGATGGCGCGCCGGAACTCGGCGGCCTCCGGCTGCGGCGCGGCGGATGGCGGAAGGGCGGGCATGGTCGCGCGCTGCTCCGGGAAGAAGGCAGGGGCGTGGCGGATGCGGACGGGAACACGATGGGCCGCGGCGCCGGGGCGGTCAAGCGCGGTGCCGGGACCGTGCGCGGGGGCGCGAGGAGAGCGGCACGGTGCTAAACCCTTAGCACATGGCCTGATAAAGCTTTACGTCCGGTGTGTGGCGGTGTATACTGTCTCCCGGCTCACACCCACAGCTTTGCACGATCCGGCGGTCTCTCCCTTGAGCGGCATGGCCGGTGGGCCACCCAGTCGCCACCCGGCGCACCCGGAGACGCGGCCAGCAACGGCGCCTCCGGCACACACATCCGTCAGCAGCCCGACCTTCCGCGACCCCACGGGCCCCCGGCCCGTTCCAGCGCGTGCTCCCTGATCCACCCACACCCCCGCGGCCATCCCAGGCCGCAAGACTCCACCGCCACAGGAGAGAGGAGACGCGAAAGCCACTTTCATGTCCAACCGTAGTCCGATTCCGTTCACCAACCAGGAGGACAGCTGATGAAGAGGATGTTGTGGGTGCTCCTTGCGCTGGCGCTGCCGTTCGGCGCGAGCGCCGCCGCGGCGCAGCAGCGTGAGGTCAGCGGCACCGTGACCGGCGCCAACGGCGAGGCCGTGGCAGGGGCCGCGGTCGGCATCGCCGGCACCACGCGCGGCGTGCGCACCGATGGGCAGGGCCGCTTCACCATTCCCGTGCCCGCCGGCGACGCCCGCCTGCGGGTGAGCGCGCTGAGCTACCGCCCGCGGGAAGTGACCGTTCCGGCGGGCCAGAACACCGTGGCCGTGCGCCTGGACACCGACGTGCTCGGCCTCGAGACCGTGGTGGTGACCGGCCAGGCCACCACCGTGCGCCGCGAGAACCTGGCGCACGACGTGGCGGTGGTGAGCAGCCGCCAGCTGGTGGGCAACGCCCCGGCGCAGACGCTCGACCGGGCGCTGCAGGGCAAGGTGGCGGGCGCCACCATCCGCACCAACTCCGGCGCCCCCGGCGGCGGCGTGCAGATCCGCCTGCGCGGCCCCACCACCATCACCGGCAACTCCACCCCGCTGTACGTGGTGGACGGGGTGATCGTCTCCGACGTCGGCATCGCCGGCGGGCAGAACACCGTGTCGGCCGCCGCGCGCGGCGTGAACGCGTCCAACCAGGACGTGGTGGTGAACCGCATCGCCGACATCAACCCCAACGACATTGAGAACGTTGAGATCCTGAAGGGCGCCTCGGCGGCCTCGATCTACGGCTCTCGCGCCGCCGCGGGCGTGGTGGTGATCACCACCAAGCGCGGCCGGGCGGGCGCCCCCCGCTTCTCGTTCAGCCAGCGGGTGGGCTACGCCGAGCTGTCCAACCAGCTGGGCTCGCGCACCTTCACCCGCACCGAGGCGATCGCCTCGGGGTACGTGACCGCGGCCACCGCGCCCACCTACTTCAACGGCGAGACGCCCAAGGCGACCTACGACCTGGAGCGCCAGGTGTTCGGCCGCAAGGCCCCCCAGCGCGAGACCACGCTCGGCGTGAGCGGCGGGTCGGAGGCCACCCAGTACTACGTGTCGGGGATGGTGCAGGACGACCAGGGGATCGCGCCGAACACGGGCTACCTGAAGCAGGCGCTGAACCTGAGCCTGAACCAGACGCTCGGCTCGCGCGCGCGCATCTCGGCGAGCACCAACGTGGTGCACTCCATCGCGGCCCGCGGCGTGACCGGCAACGACAACACCAGCGCCAGCTACGTCAGCGCCATCTCGTTCACCCCGAGCTTCTTCAGCTACCAGCCGGTGAACGGGGTGTTCCCGCGCAACCCCTTCACCGACAGCAACCCGCTGGAGACCGCCGAGCGCTCCCGCAACGACGAGGACGTCTGGCGCATGATCGGGTCGGTGAACCTGAACGTGGACCTGCTGAACCGCGGCCCCAGCACGCTGCGCCTGGTGGCGACCGGCGGCGCGGACTACTTCAACCAGCAGAACCGCCTGTACTACCCGCCCGACATCCAGCTGCAGCCGGTGGGCGCGGCGCAGCCCGGCACCGCGGTCACGGGCGGCGGCAACAACCTGAACGTGAACAGCAACTTCAACCTGGTGCACAGCCTCAAGCCCGAGTCCGGGGCCTTCTCGGCCACCACCTCGGCGGGGCTGCAGTACGAGGACCGCGATCTGAACCTGTCGCAGGTGACGGGGCGCTACCTGCTGGGCAGCCTGGGGCTTCCGTACCAGGCGGCGGTGCAGGTGGTGAACGGGAGCCGCCAGCGCACCCGCGACTTCGGCGGGTACGTGCAGGAGGAGCTCCTCCTCTTCAGCGACCTGCTCTCGGTGACCGGCAGCGTGCGCGGCGACCGCAGCAGCAACAACGCCGACCAGGGCAAGTACTACTTCTACCCCAAGGCCGCCGCCGCCTTCACGCTGCCCAACTCGTACAGCGTGCTGGACCAGCTCAAGCTGCGCGTGGCGTACGGCGCCAGCGGCAACGAGCCCACCTTCGGCGTGCGCTTCACCCCGCTCTCGGTGGCCAACATCGAGGGGGCCCCGAACCTGGCGATCAACGGCGGCATCGGCGCCGCCGACCTGCGCCCGGAGCGGGTGACGGAGGTCGAGGGCGGGTTCGACGCCACCCTCTTCCAGCAGCGGGCGCAGTTCGGCTTCACCCTGTACCGCCGCAACATCTCGCAGCTGCTGCTGAGCCGCGTGCTGGCCCCGTCCACGGGCTACACGGTGGAGACCTTCAACGGCGGCAGCATGCGCAGCACCGGCCTGGAGATGTCGCTGCAGGGCACCCCGGTGTCGCGCGGGATGTTCACCTGGAACACCAACACCACCTTCAGCCGCAACCGCACCAAGATCACCTCGCTGCCGGTGCCGGAGTTCAGCCCGGGCAACTCGTTCGGCAACTCGTTCGGCGGCTACCGCATCGCGGTCGGCTACTCGCCCACCACGGTGTTCGCCAACAACGGGCGCAACACCTCCAACCCCGCGGGCTGCACCGGCACCGGCTGCATCCTGAAGGTGGAGCCGATCGGCGAGAGCGAGCCGTCGTTCCAGATGGGCTTCCAGAACGACTTCAAGGTGGGCCGCTTCACCCTGGGCTCGCTCTTCGACTGGAGCCACGGCGGGCTGGTGATCAACCTCACCCGCAACTACTACGACTCGGCCGAGACCTCGCCCGACTTCCTGATGCCGCCGGGGGTCACCACCCCGCGTCCGTGGACGGGCTGCGGCAGCTGCCTCTCGGGGCAGGAGCGGCTGTTCTGGTTCGGCTCGCCGAACAACCGGCCGGTGTACATCGAGGACGCCAGCTTCCTGAAGCTGCGCGAGCTGTCGCTCTCGTACGACGTGCCGAGCCACGTGCTGGGCCGCCGCGTGACCAGCGCGCAGCTGCAGCTCTCGGCGCGCAACCTGAAGAGCTGGGACAAGTACTCCGGCTACGACCCCGAGGTGAGCAACTTCGGCAACGTCGCCGCCGGCCGTAACCAGGACGTCACCCCGTTCCCGCCCAGCCGCACGTTCTGGCTCGGCCTCAACCTCGTGTTCTGAGGGTGGACATGCGAATTATGCGAACGACCCGACGCCGGGCGGCGTGCATGTCGGTGCTCGCGGCGGCCATGGCGGCCGGCGCCTGCAAGGACATCTCCGTGCCGGACTACAACCGGGCAGGCACCGGTGACCTGATCAACTCCCCCAACAAGACGCTGGTGGACGCGGCGGCGGCGGGGGTGATCCACAACGCCCGCCGCGACCCGCCCAACCGCGTGCGCGTGACCGGCATCGTGGGCCGCGAGGCGTTCATCCTCGACGCCAACGAGCCGCGCAACGTGACGGAGCTGGTGACGGGGGCAATCGACCCGTCGAGCTTCACCGGGAACCACGACTACAACAACCCGTACGGCACCATCGCGCAGGGCCGGATGATCCTGGCCGCGCTCGAGAAGGTCGGGCCCAACGAGTACACGGCCGCGCAGAAGGAAGCGCTGCGCGGGTTCGCGTACACCATGATGGGCAACGACATGCTGGTGATCGCCTTCATGCACCAGTACGGCCCCATCGACGTGGCGCTGGACCCGCTCACGCCGCCCCTGCCCATGCACACGCAGGCGGAGATGTACGCGCAGGCGGCGGTGTTCCTGGACTCGGGGGTGCCGCACCTGAAGGCGGGGGGGAGCTCGTTCACCTTCCCCTTCCCCTCGGGCTTCACCCAGTTCGCCGGCGCCGGGTTCACCAACCCGGCGGGTGGGTTCCTGAAGTTCAACCGCGCGCTGCGCTCGCGGCTGGACATCCTGCGGAAGGACTACGCCGCGGCCGCGATCCACCTGGACTCGACCTTCCTCACGCTGGACGGCACGCGCGCCGGGCTGAACACGGGCGTGTACTACACCTACAGCGGCGGGTCGGGCGACTTGGTGAACACGCTGGCGCAGGGCGTGACCGAGGTGGCCGAGCCCACGCTGCGCACCGACGCGCAGCTCCAGTCGGGCGGCGCGCGCGACGCGCGCTACACGCTGAAGGTCGACTCGGGCGGGGTGCGCTCGCAGCTCGGCATCAGCAGCTTCCTGCGCTACGCGCACTACAAGACGCGCCCCTTCTACGGGCCCGGCGGCACGTCGTCGCCGATTCCGTGGATCCGCAACGAGGAGCTGATCCTCGACCGGGCCGAGGCGCGCTGGTTCACCGGCGACCAGGCCGGAGCCATGGCCGACCTGAACTTCGTGCGCACCAACTCGGGTGGGCTGGCGGCCATCGCCACGCCGGCGACCGCCGCGGGGTTCACCACCGCGCTGCTGTACGAGCGCCGGTACTCGCTGATGTACGAGGGCGGGCACCGCTGGCTGGACCTGCGCCGGTTCAACCTGCTCCCGACGCTGGACAACTACCCGCGGGCGGGTGACAAGTCGATCACCTACTGGCCGGTGCCGTTCACCGAGTGCCTGGCCCGCGGCGGCTCGGGCTCGGCTCTGGGTTGCTGATCCGCGTCCACCGGCGGTGAAGCGGGGCGGCGCCCGGGGGAGCAGTGCTCCTCCGGGCGCCACCCGTTTCACCTCCCGTCCTGCTCGATCGCGAAGAGAAGAAAGGAGACGTATGCGCGGACAGCTTCGGCGGGCGGCCACGCTGCTGGCGCTGGCGGGCGCGGCGGCGTGCGGTCCGCGTCCGGGCTCCGGCCCTGCCGCGGCGCCGCCGGTGATGGTGCGGGTGGTGAACCAGAACCGCGCGGACATCAACCTCTACGTGCTGCGCGGCGGCACGCGGACACGCATGGGCACGGTGGTGGCCGGCGACACGCGGATCATCCCCCTGCTCCACCTCCCCGCCGCGCCGGTGCACCAGCTCGGGTTCGAGGTGCAGCGGATCGGGGCCGAGGGGGTGTATGCCCTGCCGCGGGTGTCGGTGTCGCCCGGGCAGTCGGTGCACATCCGCGTGCAGGAGCTGATCACCACGTCGGAGATCGCGGTTTACGAAGACGACACTCCGGCGTCGGGGAAGCCGCTGCCCTGAAACGGCCGTTTCACACAGAGACGCGGTGGAACCGAGAGAACTGCATCGGCCGCTCTCTCGGTTCCTCTGTGTCTCTGCGTGAGACGGCCGTTAGTCGGCCAGGGAACGCGGTTCGATCTCGGCTATCGAGGCATAGCCTGCGAGCCCCATCGTCAGCTCGAAGTCGGCGGCGAGGTTGCGGAGCAGCTCCAGCACCCCGGCGCGCCCCGCCAGCGCCAGCGCGTAGACGTAGGGGCGGCCGACGCAGACGGCGCGGGCGCCCAGCGCCAGCGCCTTGAAGACGTCCGCGCCGCCGCGGATGCCGCCGTCCATCAGCACCGGGACGCGGCCCTCCACCGCGCGCACCACCCCCGGCAGCGCGTCGAGGCTGGCGATCGCCCCGTCCACCTGCCGCCCGCCGTGGTTGGAGACGATGATCCCGTCCATCCCGTGGTCCAGCGCGCGGCGTGCGTCGTCGGGGTGCAGGATGCCTTTGAGCAGGATCGGGAGCTTCGTGCGCTCCCGCAGGAAGGGGAGGTCGGCCCAGGTCAGCGACGGGCGCGAGTAGGTGGCGATGAACTGCTGCACCGCGGCGAGCGGCGCCCTGGACCGCAGGTTCTTCCAGAAGCTCCCCGGGTGCGCCCGCGTGAGCTCCGCGAAGGCGCCGAGGGTGTGGAGGTTGACGGTGCGCTTCGCCGCCCCCGCCGGCGAGGGCGCGGGGTTCGCGAGCGATGCCATGAAGACGGGATCGCTCACGTACTGCGCGATCCCCTTGCCGCGCAGGAAGGGGAGGTAGGCGAGCTCCAGGTCGCGGGTGCGCCACCCCAGCAGCGTGGTGTCGAGCGTCACCACGATGGCCTCGCACCCGCACGCCTCCGCCCGGCTGACGAAGCTCTCCACCAGCGCGTCGCTGCGGCTCCAGTAGAGCTGGAACCAGCGGGGACCCGCTCCCATCGCCGCGGCGCACGCCTCCATCGCCACCGACGCCTGGCTGGAGAAGATCATCGGCACCCCCGCCTCCGCGGCCGCGCGGGCGACGGCGAGGTCCGCCTCGGGATGCGCCAGCTCCAGCACGCCGATCGGCGCCGTCAGCAGCGGCGCGGGGAGCCTCCGCCCGAAGAGCTCGACCGAGGTGTCGCGGGTGGAGACGTCGCGCAGCATGCGGGGGACGATCCGGCGGCGCTCGAAGGCCTCGCGGTTGGCGCGGACGGTGGCCTCCGCGCCGGCACCGCCCGCGACGTAGGCGTACGCCTCGCGCGTCATCCTCCGCCGCGCCGCTTCTTCCAGCCGGCGTGGGTGGATGGGGATCAGCGGCTTCTTCCCCGCCATCCCCTCCAAGTAGACCTCCGACTGCCGGTTGAGCGTGGGCCGGGGAGCGGACAAGGGTCGCCTCCGTGGCGGGCGGGACGGCGATGGACGTGAGGACGTGCGCGGGCGTGGCGGACAAGGTGCGGCGCAGCGTCTGCGACGACAAGCGCCGCGGCAGGGGCTGGTCCCTGATCTGGCGCGGTTCTGGCAAAGACGGGGACTCCTGTCGAGGTTCGCGGCTCCGCGAACCCCGCACCCGGGGCGCTCCACACAGGCAATGCTGAAAACCGTCGACTTCCGCTTCGGCGCCGGCGAGGGCGAGCCCGGCCTGAGCTTCTCGCCCGGCCCCATGACCGTGTTCGTGGGGCCCAACAACTCGGGAAAGAGCCTCGCCCTGCGCGAGCTCGAAGACTTCATCGAGAGCGGCGGCGAGTCGCTGGGCCACATCGTGGCGGGGGTGGAGCCCGACCTCCCCTCGCCCGAGGTCGTGCGCGAGATGGTGCTCTCGCGCGAGGTCACCGACGACGGACCGCCGCCGCCCCCCGGCTTCACCCGCGTGGTGCGGCTCAAGGCGCCCGGCGAGTTCAACGGGCGCCGCGCCGAGGACCCGGCCGAGCCGCTCGGGGAGCAGCTCATCGACCTTGACGCGGTCACCCGCGCCCTCGGCGACGTGGACCACTTGGACGACGAGGAGTTCGCGCTCCTCTGCCGGGCGGTGCTCACCCTCTTCCTGATCCGCCTGGACGGGCAGACGCGCCTGGCGCTCACCCAGCCGCGCGCCGTCGGCAAGCCGGGCGACCACCCCGCGCACCACCTGGCGGTGCTCTGGCGCGACCACGAGGCGCGCGAGCGCATCCGCGACATCACCGGCGACGCCTTCCACCTCTACTTCGCCATCGACCGCAGCAGCGCCCACGGCCTCTTCCGCATCCGCATGGCCGAGCGCGCGCCGATGGACGCCGCCGAGGAGCAGGGCGACGACGAGCGCGCGCGCGCCTACCACGGCCGCGCGCACGACATCGCGCAGCTCAGTGACGGAGTGCGGGCCTTCACCGGCCTCACCGCGGCGGTGATGAGCGCCGACTATCGCATTATGCTGGTGGACGAGCCCGAGGCGTTCCTCCATCCCCCGCTCGCTCGCAAGCTGGGGAAGCGGCTCACCCAGCTCGCCTCGGAGCGCGGCGCGAACGTGCTGGCCTCCACGCACTCGCCCGAGTTCCTGATGGGGTGCGTGCAGAGCGGCCAGCGGACGAACGTGGTGCGGCTCACCTGGCGCCGCGGGGTGGCCACGGCGCGGCTGCTGGCGGCGGACAAGCTGGGGGTGATGATGAAGGACCCCCTGCTGCGCTCCACCGGCGTGCTGGGCGCGCTCTTCCACGAGGGCGCCATCGTCTGCGAGGCCGACGCCGACCGGGTGTTCTACGCCGAGATCAACGAGCGGCTGCTGGCCGCGCGCGGCGGCGGGGCCGACGGGTGCCTCTTCCTGAACGCGCAGAACAAGCAGACCATCCGCCGCATCGTCCGGCCGTTGCGGGAGATGGGGATCCCCGCGGTGGCGGTGGTGGACCTCGACATCCTGAAGGGGCGCGAGGACTTCCGCGACCTGCTGAAGGCCACCTACGTCCCCCAGGTGTTCTGGGAGCCGTGGGAGGAGCAGCGCGCCCGGCTGCAGCAGAAGCTCAAGGGCGAGGACTGGAAGAGCGGCGGCATCTACCGCACCCCGCGCGAGGTGCGCGCGGCGGCCAAGCAGCTCCTGGGCTCGTGCGCCGAGTATGGCCTGTTCATCGTCCCCGTCGGCGAGCTGGAGTGCTGGCTCCCCGAGCTGGAGGTGGGCGGCCACGGCCCGGAGTGGCTCACCGCCGTGTTCCAGAAGATGGGGATGGACCCCGGCGCGGCCGACTACCAGCGGCCCGGGTCCGGCGGGGTGTGGCGCTTCATGCAGGCCGTGGCCGCCTGGATCGCCGACCCGCGCCGCAAGGGGATGGGCGAGGAGGTGATCCCCCTCGACCACCTCCTCCCGCCGCCGGCGAAGGAGCACGTCCCCCGCAACGGCGGCGACCCGCGCACCAACGGCGCCGGAGCCGCCAAGCCCGTCCGCAAGGCCGGCCGCTCGCGCCTCGGCTCCGCCGCCGACTTCGTTCCCGTTCCAGCCGAGGCTGTGGGGAAGGACGGCTCCGCGCCGGTGGAGCGCGTTGTGTCGGCGGAACCCGCTGGGGAGCCGCAGGCGGCGTGATCGATTGCGCCGCCCGGTGTCATAAGCGGCCCAGGCAACCCGCTTATCATAATCATATCGCTTATCATAAGCGGATCGCTTATGCTGCTTATGATAGATTCGTTCCGCCCATCGTAAGGCGGTCAGGCGGTCGCGGATGTCAGCCCTGGTCGCTCGCCTCGTTCTCCGCGGTTCCGAACGCGATCCGGGCGTCGCCGATGGGGACGTAGTAGGTGCTCTTCCCCTGGGTACGGCTGCGGCGGATGGCCCCCGCCTCGAGGAGCCGGTTGGTGATGCCGGTCGCCCCCGGCTGGCTGAGCCCCAGCCGCCGCTGCACGTCCGTCACGCGGAACTCGTAGTCGGACGGGTCCGGGCGCCTGGAGATGATGGTGGCCAGGTGCGCGCGGTCGTTGGAGCCTAGCTGGGCCTCCAGCGCCTCGGCGAAGCGAGGGCCCACCCTGCGTACGATCGTCTCCAGCGAGAGAGGCTCGATACGGTCGAGGCCCAGGGCGAGGTCGGCCGCCTCGGCCAGCAGCCTCAGGAAATTGCGGAGGTCTCCGCGATAGTGCGCGTAGAGGCGGGCCGCGTCGCGGACCAGGATCGGCTCGACCAGCGGCTGCTTCTGGTCGAGGCGCAGGTGGGAATACCGCCGCATCAGGAGCGTCTGCAGGTCGTCCACGCTGAGGGGAGCGAGCGTGATGGCCGACGGGAAGATGCTGCTCACCTGGGGATAGACCTTGAACACGCTCTTCTCGACGCCCTCGGCACCCACGAAGATCCAGTGCGCGTGCGGCAGCATCAGGTAGTCGCGCACGTCGAGCAGGAGCGCCGCGGCCGCCTTCGCGTCGCTCCCCGCCAGGCTCTCCAGGTTGTTGACGTGCAGCAGGACCGGTCCGTCCGTCTGCCGCTGGATCCGCTCCAGCGCCTCCGCGATCACCTCGTAGAGCGACGTGATCGCCAGGTCCGGCGCGATCCGCCCCTTCTCCACCTGGAAGCCGACGCTGAGAAGGGATACGCCTCCGCCCAGGATGTCCTGCCCCTCCACCAGCCGCGCGGCATGCTCCCAGAACCGGTCGACGGAAAGGCCCTGGGAGGTGTGGATGCGGAGCAGCACCCGGAGAACGTCGGCGGTGAACCCCAGCGGGGTCGCCGCGGAGGTGATCCGGATCGGCTGGTCGTGGGTGAGCACTCCGCTCGACGCCAGGTCCGACTTGAGGCGGTTGACGAAGCTCGTCTTGCCGAGCCCGGGAAGGCCCTGCACCAGAACCCGCGAGCTGGTCGATCCGCCGATCTGCCGCCCGACGCGCGCGAGCTCATCCTCGCGGCCGACGAAGAGCAGGTCCACGGGGTAGGCCGCACCCTGGGCGGCGCGCAGCTCTTCCTGGAAGAACGGGCTGCTCCTGAGCCCGTACAGGTTCCACGCGTTCACGATCGGCACGGGCATCCTCCCCGGGTATCATAAGCAGCCCAACCACTCTGGTTATGATAAGCTGTTCGCCTATGATAAGCAAATAGGTTGGGTCGCTTATGATGGAGCAATCGGCCCGTAACGTAAGCAGGACGCGGAGCGAGATGCAGCGGACCGCGGGGCGGTGTAGTTTCATGGGGTGTCAGCCAGCCGCCTCTCTCCCCGCCCGCCGATGACCGCTACCGCCGAGACCGAGCTGTTGATCCGCACGCGCCGCGACCTGCACCGGCACCCCGAGCTCGCGTTCCAGGAGCACCGGACGGCGGGGATCGTCGCCGAGCGCCTGCGCGCGGCGGGATACGAGGTGCGGACCGGGGTGGCGGAGACCGGCGTGGTCGGCACCCTCCACGGTGGAGCGGGCGACGGCCCCACGCTGCTGCTGCGCGCGGACATGGACGCGCTCCCGATCCACGAGGACACCGCGCACGACTTCGGCTCCACGGTCGAGGGGCGGATGCACGCCTGCGGGCACGACGCGCACACCGCCATCGGGCTCGCCGTCGCGGAGCGGCTGGCGGCGGCGCGCGGGAGCTGGGGCGGCATGGTGAAGTACGTCTTTCAGCCGGCGGAGGAGACGGGGCAGGGGGCGCTGCGGATGATCGGCGAGGGCGTGCTGGACGGCGTGGACCAAGCGCTCGGGCTGCACGTGTGGACGGGGCTGCCCAGCGGCATCGTCGGCGTCACGCCGGGTCCGTTCATGGCCTCGGCGGGGGAGTTCGAGATCGTGATCCACGGACGCGGCGGGCACGGGGCGATGCCCGAGCAGACGGTGGACGCCGTGCTCGTCGGCAGCCAGGTGGTGGTCGCGCTGCAGAGCATCGTGAGCCGCGGCGTGTCGCCGCTGGAATCGGCGGTGGTGAGCGTGGGCGCGTTCAACGCGGGGACGGCGCACAACGTGATCGCCGGGACCGCGCGGCTGGTGGGGACGGTGCGCGCGTTCACGGTGGACGCGTGCGAGGAGCTTCCGCGGTGGATCGAGCGCATCGTAGCAGGGGTGTGCGAGGCGCTGGGGGCCACCTTCGAGCTGCACTACCGCCAGGACACGCCGCCCACCATCAACGACCCCGCCATGGCGGAGCTCGTCCGCGCGGCGGCGGTGGAGGTGGTCGGCGACGGGCGGGTGCGCTTCGGGGCGGAGGTGCGCACGATGGCGGCGGAGGACTTCGGCGAGTTCCTGCTGCGCGTCCCCGGGTGCTACTTCTTCGTCGGCGCCGCGAACGCGGAGAAAGGCGCCGGCCATCCCCACCATTCGCCCCACTTCGACGTGTGCGAGGACTGCCTGCCGGTGGCAGTCGACGTGCTCGAACGGGCGGCGCTGCGGGCGCTCGCGAGGGTTTGAGCGTCGCAAGTCGTTGCAGGTTTACAGGTTACATTCTACGGATGCCGAAATCGTGGCATCCGTTTTGATTAGGATACCGGGTCCAGTCCGGTGCCGGGAGCGCGCCGGGAGAGGACAAGGACCCGGAGAGGTCGCCATGAGCAGGGGAAGCTGCCGCTCGATCCGCACCGCCACTCTCCTCGCCAGCATCGTCGTGGCCGCCGCGCCCGCGGCCGCCCAGCAGACCGCCGCCCCGCCGGCGCAGAACGCTTTGCAGGCCGCCGTCACCCCCCGCCAGATCGCCGCGAGCGCGCACGCCGCGCTGCTGATGATCCGCGCGCTGGGCGAGAACGGCGACACGCTGGGGCTGGGCACCGGGTTCCTGGTGAGCCCCGACGGGAGGTTCGTCACCAACTACCACGTGATCCAGGAGGCCGCGCGCCTCAGCGTGAAGCTGCTCGACGGCGCCGAGTACCGCGACGTGGCGCTGGTGGCGGCGGACCCCGCGAGCGACCTGGCGCTGATGCAGATCCCCGGCGCCAGCGGGCTGCCGGCGATGCGGATGGGGAGCGACACGCAGATGGAGGTGGGCGACCGCGTGTTCGTGATGGGGAACCCGCTGGGGATGGGCGGCACCTTCACCGACGGGATGGTGAGCGGCAAGCGGCCCCTGGAGGGGGTGGCGATGCTGCAGATCAGCGCGCCGATCTCGGCGGGGTCGTCGGGCGGGCCGGTGATGAACGAGCGCGGCGAGGTGATCGGCGTGGCGACCATGATGGTGATGGGCGGGCAGAACCTGAACATGGCCGTCCCTGTCCGCTACCTGACGCCGATGCTCGCCGCCCGTGCCGAGGCCCGCCCCTTCTCGCCCGCCGTGCTGGTGTCGAACCCGCATGCCGGGCTGGCGCTGATTGCGGAGGGGGGCGCCCCCGCCGGCCCCCGCCAGCGCCGCACGCGCGAGCCGATGCGCGAGGTGGAGGACCAGCTCTCCATCGTCCGGCCGATGCTGCAGCTGCGCGGCTTCCTCCCGGCGTTCCCGTTCGCACTGGGCGAGGCGGGGCAGGCGCGGGGCGGGGAGCACGCGTTCCGGCTGGAGGCCGGCGTGTCGTACCTGATCACCGCGCGCTGCGACGCGAAGTGCCACGACGTGGACCTCACCGTGGCCAACGCCGCCGGGCAGGTGTTGCAGTCCGACACAGACGGCGACGACTTCCCCACCGTGACCTTCGTGCCGGCGGAGACGGCGACGTACCAGGTGGGCGTGAAGCTCGCGGAGTGCGCCTCCGCGGCATGCGCCTACGGCATCGCCGTCTACCGCCGCGATCCCTCGGCGGCGGGGAAACAGGCGTCCGCCGCCGCCTGGTTCCCGAAGTCGCGGTAACATCCGCGGATCGGGCGAGAAGGGTCTCACCCGGAGCACCTGATATGAGGACCAGAGGACGGCACGCTCGCCTCTGGTCTTCGGGGTCTCCGGGTGAGACCTTCTGTCGTGTGGCGCGTATCTTTCACCGGCACGACGGGTCCACCCACGGCAAATCGGATCGATGGCTCACATCTTCGGAACGCACGCCGTCGACAACGGCGGGATCGACATGGCCGCCCGGCGTGCCGCCGCCGCGGGGCTGCACGCGGTGCAGATCTTCACCGCCATCCCCAAGTTCTACGGCGACAAGTCCACCATCAGCCCCAGGCGGGTGGAGCGCTTCCACGCCGCGCTGGAGGAGACGGGGATCAAGCCCGCCCACGTGGTCGTCCATGCCGCGTACGTGCTGAGCGTGGCCACGGCGGAGGAGGACAAGTTCGCGCGCGCGGCCGCGGGGCTCGCCAAGGAGATGGAGCGCTCCACCACGCTGGGGGTTGGCACGGTCTGCTTCCATCCCGGCTCGGCGAGCGACGGCGACACCGCCGCGGCCGCCAAGCGGGTGGCGAAGGCGATCACCGCCGCGCTGCGCGGGGTGGAGGGGACTACGCGGCTGCTGGTGGAGAACACCGCCGGCGCGGGGAAGACGCTGGGGCGCACCGCCGCCGAGGTCGGCGACATCCTCCGCCACGTCCCCGACGAGCTGCGCCCGCGCACCGGCTACGGGCTCGACACCTGCCACCTCTTCGCTTCGGGGTACGACATCCACAGCTCCGCCGCGCGGCTGGCGGAGGTGCTGGACGAGTTCGAGGCGGCGACGGGCGAGGTCCCCGGCTTCTTCCACCTGAACGACAGCGCGGGCGCGCTGGGGACCAACCGCGACCGCCACGTGCTGCTGGGG
>DASYJZ010000014.1:0-16270 GCA_035995965.1 Longimicrobium sp.
CGATTAGTGCTCAGGTACGTGCTCCTTGGTATTTTCTCCGCCGGAACTATTCGCTTCACCCGGCTCCGGCTCCGGCTCCGGCGGCGGCAGCGCAGCGAGCGCACGTCCCGCCGCAGCGGCGCCTCCTTGAGGGTTGCGTCATCCGCCGTCAGCTCCGCCAGCCGCTCCCCCTGCGACGGCGCGCGCCAGAGCGGCTCGTCGCCCGCCCGCTCCTTCGTTCCGATCTCGTCCACGTCTCCTCCGTCACGGTCGCGTGGGTCCTCTACCAGCCTGACGGATACGCAGGAAGCGGCCCGCGATCAAGCGCGGGCCGCTGAAGGACCAGGAGCCACGGGGTCAGGTGCGTGTGACCCGGTCAGGCCCCACGACCGCGTCGACCGGGTACCGGTCGGCGTTCAGCGCGAGCTTTTCGTGCGCCGCCGCAACCAGATCGATTCCAGCCACGTCGGCGAATCGCAGAATGCCGAGAAACACGTCGGCGACTTCGTGGTGGACGTCTGCGGGCCGTTCCACTACGGAGTCCTGCCCCCACCGGAAAAGCGCGAGCAGCTCGCCGGCCTCGCTCGAGATCAAGGCAGCGAGGTTCTGCGGTGTGTGGTATGGCTCCCAGCCCCGCTCGGAAGCGAACGTCCGCAGCGCCTGCTGCAGCTCGACAAGTTCCGGCGGCATGGCTAACCCCGGAAGCAGTTGTCGTTGTGCCAGCGCAGTGCGGCAGGATCCGGGTGAAGCTCGATGCTGGTCGGAAGCAGGATGTCGGAGCCATGCAGCCGCATGTAGTTCTCCCCGTCGTTGAAGTCGTCGCGCATTCGGCTGCTCGCCTCCACACGGTATTCGGGAGTCACGGTGATGTAGCCCGCGTCGAAGAGGCGGTGGACGTCCGAACGCAGGAGCAGACCGTTTTGCACGTGGTGCGTCGCCACCTCCGCGAACGGACGAATGTGCGCGGCCTCGAGCGCTGGGAGTGCGCGCTCACGGGTGACCGCGCACTGGCGATGGTAGGCATCGGTAACCATCACCCGAAATGTGCCCTGGCCGAGCCGGTGGGGGATGAGCATGGGGTCGCCATACCCGCCGGGTACGGTGACCCTCAGCCGGGCGGCGAGCGGTGCCCCGAGCTCCTTACCCTGGAGCCGGTCGGCCACCTGTGCCCAAAGGTCCTCGCCGATCGGCGTGGAGAACTCGTACCGCTTCCCGCGGACGATCTCTCTGCTCCAGTTCGCCGGAGTTGGAATCCACAGCTCCTCGGGCCAAAAGAAGGGCTCGACGAGGAGGATGCACCCGATAGTGTAATCCTCGAACGGACGCGGGTCGTCGCGTCGCAGCCGCGAGATGCTGCGACGGACCTCCGCCAATGAGCCGGCGCCGTTCTTTTCACCAAAGGCCTCCCACGCGAGGCTGATGGGAAGCTCGGTATAATGTTCGAAGAACCCCCCGCCGGCGATCATGTTGTGTGGTGCCTTCAACTTGAAAAGCAGAGGTTCGCCGCGATTCAGCACGGCGAACCTTCCACCCCATCGGTTCGGCATCCAGAAGTTCACCTCGTCCACGCCGCTGCGCGACGAGAGGAAGTCGAACCACGAGCGATCGGTTGGAGCGACGTAGGCGCCCATGAAGTGTGCTCGCGAACGAGCCTTTGGGGTCTGCAGTACGGCATGCGGAGCAGCAACGGTGACGATAATAGCGGGCTCACGCGAAAATACGAGGGTGCCACCTTCCAGGCGGCACCCTCGTGTCTGCTAAACGGCTCGAAGCGGAGATCTCTCCCGCGCCGCCGCCCCTCGCGGGACCTTCGTCGCTCAGTGCTTCGTCGTGATCACGATCACGCCGTTGGCGCCGCGGGAGCCCCAGAACGCGGTGGAGCCGGGGTCCTTCAGCACCTCGATCCGCTGCACGTCGCGCGGGTTGAGCCAGGTGAGCGCGCCCTCGGCCTCCGCCCGAACGGGCATGCCGTCGACCACGTAGAGCGGCTCGGTGCCCGAGTTCACCGAGGTCCTGCCGCGGATTCGCACCGAGATCCCGCCCGACGGCAGGGTGAGCACCTCCACCCCGGCGATCCGGCCACGCAGCATCTCTTCCACGTTCATCACCTTCATGTCCTGCACGTCCTCGTCCGTCACCACGCCCGCGGGGGCGGCCGCGACGGCGGGCGGCGGCATCGATGGCCCCGGATCGGGCTTGGCCTCGCCGCTCGTCCGGCACGCGGCCGCAGAGAGCGTGACCACCAGGATCAGGACGTGTGCGGGGGCGCGATGGGGCGATGGAGTCATGGTGCACCTTCCTCCGTCCAGGCGTGGGAACCGGTGACCATTCGGAAGATGTACACGCCGACGCCGGCCCGCCAGCTTCGTGCAGCAAGCCACGGTCCCGTCGCTCGCGGCGCGCCGCTCGTCACCCGCGATTGCAGAGCCCGGGGCCGACGCGGACGGCCCCGGGCTCGATTCGTCGTGCGCGGCGCGTCGGCTCAGCCCACGAAGTCGTAGGAGATGGCGACGTGGTAGTCGAACGGGACGTCGGGGAGGAGCTCGCAGCGGCAGTCGAAGCTCCGGGCGAACAGCGTCACGTAGCCGCCGGAGTGCGTGTTCGCCGTCATGATGTAGCTCGGGCGCGGCAGGCTGTCGATGCGCGGGTCGTACGTCGCGGTGGCGACGAACGACACCGCGCCCACCAGCCCCACCTGCTCGCACACCGCGTCCGCCACGTTCAGGCTCCAGTTCCCGCCGGCGTCGGTCACGCCGGACCCGGCGAGGAACCGGATGGTCGTCTTCCGGCAATCGCCGTCGGGCCTGGTGCCGTCCTTCGTCATCTCGCGGACCTGCCCGTCTTCGTTCCACTGCATCAACCCGCTCATTGTTGCCTCCCGGTGGAAATGATGGGTGTGAGGGTCCGCCGCACCTGTATCATCCGTCCGGTGCCCGGCTCCCCGTGATGACGCGAAAAGAATGTAGGGATGGCGAACGAACGCGGGCAAGCAAACGTCTGCTTACCCGCGCGAGCGTGTCCGCCGGGTGCCGCTAGGGCAGAATCCGCCGACTCGCAGCGTTTCCCCCAGCGACCGGCTGGACGGGCGCGCGCCGAAAACATAAGATGCGCGAACCTGTTCCCATCCGCCCGCCGGTCCCCACCACCGTGCCCCGGACTCCCGTGCCCATCCACAGACTCATCCGCATCCTCTTGCCGCTGGCCACCCTCGCCGCGCTCCCCACGATCGGCGGCGCGCGGCAGCCATCCACCCGGCCCGCGCTGGATCGTCCACCGGCGGCGACGGCGGCGCAGGACACCGCGCCCGCGCCGCCGCCGTTCGCGCTCTCGGACCCCGACGGACAGGACCTGGTGCTGGAGCGGTTGGACGTGCGCACCGCGGTGCACGGGATGCTGGCGCTCACCGAGGTGGAGCTGCGCTTCCGTAACCCGCGGCAGCGGCGGATGGAAGGGCGGTTCAGCGCCGTGCTCCCCGAGGGCGCCACCATCAGCCGCTTCGCCAAGGAGGTCGACGGGCACCTGATGGAGGGCGAGGTGGTCGAGCGGTTGCGCGCGCACCAGGTGTACGACCAGATCCTGCACGAGATGCGCGACCCGGCCATGCTCGACCAGGAGGCCGGCAACCGCTTCTCGGCGCGCGTCTTCCCCATCGAGGCCGGCGCCAGGGTGCGCCTGCTGCTGGCGTACAGCTCGCTGCTGCGCCAGGTGGGCGGCGAGCGGAGCTGGACGCTGCCGCTGCGCGGGCTCCCGAAGATCGGCGTGTTCACCTTCCACGGCAGCTTCCGCGCGCTCCCGGGCGAGATCACGCGGCAGGAGACCTTCGTGAGCACCGCCGGCCCGGGCCGGGTGCGCGACGCCGGCGAGGTGCGCACCATCGACCGGTCCGACGAGGAGTTCGTCCCCCGGCAGGACCTGCAGGTGGTGTGGCGCGCGGACGCCGCGGCGGCGCCGGCGCGCGTGCTGTCGGCGGGCGGATTCTACGTCGCGGCCTTCCGCCCGGCGGTCCCGGCCTCCGTCCGCGCCGCGGGCCCGGGGAGCTGGCTCTTCTACCTGGACACCTCCGCCTCCGGCGCCGACGGCGCGGAGCACCGCGTCCGCGCGATCGAGCGGCTGCTGGCGTCGCTCCCGGCGGGCGACGCGGTGGAGGTGCGCGCCTTCGACCACCGCGTGACCCGCCTCGCGTCGGGCACGGCGGCGCAGGTGGCGCGGACGGTGGGCGCCGCGCTGCGGGCCCGGCGCTACCTGGGCGGCACCGACCTGGGCGCCGTGCTGCGCGACGCGTCCGCCGCCGCCCGGGCCCGCCCCGGCACCGCCATCGTGGTGCAGACGGACGGCGTCGGTACGCTGGGGACGGTGGACGCGGCGCGGCTTCGGGCCGCGGCGGACTCCATCCCCGCGGCGGCGACGGTGCACGCGCTGGTGCTGGGCGCGCGGCAGGACGGCGCCACGCTGCGGATGCTCACCTCCGGCCGCGGGCGCACCGTCACCATCCCCTTCAGCGACTCGCTGGACGTACGCGCCCGCGCGGCGGCCCGCCGCCTGGCGCTTCCCCCCGGCGCCGCCTTCGCCGCCTCGGACCCCGGCGCCGAGTGGGTGTACGCCACGGGCGGCGACGACGTGCAGCCCGGCGACGAGGTGCTGGTGATGGCGCGGCTGAAGCCCGGGGCCCGCCCCTCGCCGCGCCTCGCCGGACGGCGCGGGACGCTGGCAGGCGACGCCGGGGAGCCGCTGCCGGTGGGGAGCTTCGCGCCGCTGCTGGAGCGCGAGGCGTACCGTGCCCACCTCCAGGACCTGGAGGAGCGCGCCGGCCGCACCACGGACGATTCGACGCGGAAGGCGCTGGCGGACGAGCAGGTGCGCGTCTCGGTGGAGCACCGCGTGCTCTCGCCGCTCACCACGCTGCTGGTGCTGGAGACGGAGCGGGACTACGCGCGCTTCGGGCTGGATCGCCGCGCGCTGGCCCAGATCCTGGCGGTGGGGGAGGATGGGATCACGCGCGTGGACCGCGACCCCGCCGCGGTGCGCGTGGCGCGCGCCGACTCCGACGCGCCGCGCGACTCCGCGCGGTCCGCGCCGCAGGGCGGCGACCGCGGGGAAGCGGAGTCCCCGCGGACGACGGTCGCGCTCCAGGGGGTGGTCGTCACCGGGGCCGCGTCCGCCGCGAACGCGCGCGCGGCGGACGAGGCGTCGGACGAAGTGTCGAACGGTTCGGGCGCGCCGCCGCCACCCGCGCCTCCTCCTCCTCCTCCTCCTCCTCCCCCTCCGCCGGCCCCACCTCCGCCGCCGGTGATCCGGCCCGAGCCGCCGCGCGAGCGGGAAAATCGGCCTGCGCGCGAGACGCCCAACGTCCCGCCGCCGCCCGCGCCGATGCCCGCGCCTCCGCCTCCGCCAGCGCCGCCTGCGTTGAAGGCGCCGGAGTGGACGCACCCCGCGCCCGCCGGCCGCGAGCGCGTGGACAGCCTGCGCGCGCTGCTGCGGGAGTCACCGCGCGACCGCGAGGTGCGCAACCAGCTCGCGGACGCGCTCTGGTCGCGCCGGGAGTGGGCCGCGCTGCGTGAGCTGGCCCTCGACTGGCAGCCGTACGACCCCGAGAACCCGCAGGTCTACGAGGCGCTGGGCGAGGCCGACGTGAACCTGGGCCGGCGCGACGAGGCGGAGCGCGCGCTGGGGTCGCTGGTGGAGGTGGCGGACGGCAAGCCCGAGCTGCTGCAGCGCGCCGGCCTGCTGCTGCTGCGCGTGAACGCCGCCCGGCTCGCCGAGACGCCGCTGCGCCGGGCGCTGGCGCAGCGCCCCGACCGCGTGAACGGCTACCGCCACCTGGCGCTGATGCTCTGGCAGGACGGCCGCGAGGAAGAGGCCGCGCGCGTGCTGGAAGACGCCACCCGCCGCACCTTCCCCGGCTGGTACCGCGACGCGCAGCGCGTGGTCAACGAGGAGCTGGGCTACGTGCTGCGCGCGTGGATGGCGAAGGAGCCACGGAGGGCCGCGCAGATCCGCGGCGAGGCGGCCGAGTTCCACGTGGACCTGGAGCGCCGCGACGCGCTGCGCGTGACCCTGGCCTGGGACGCGGACGGCAACGACGTGGACCTGCACGTGGTGGATCCGGCCGGCGAGGAGGTCTACTACGCCCACCAGCAGTCTGAGCAGGGGCTGGAGCTGTACGAAGACGTCACCCAGGGCTTCGGCCCCGAGGTGGTGCGCGCACCGAAGCTGGTGCCGGGTACCTACCACGTGGGCGTCACCTACTTCAGCGCCGGGGCGATGGGGGTGAGCCGGGGGGTGATGGTGGTCCTGCGCTCCGATCGCAACCGCGACGCGCCGACGGTAACCATCCTCCCCTTCCGCCTGGTGGAGGACGACGACGCGTCCGAGGTGCGCCACCTGGCGGCCATCCAGGTGCCGGCGCGGTAGGAAACAGATCGGCTCACGCACGTACGCGGAGACGCAGAAGAGGCTGGGGATGCTCTCTGCGTCTCCGCGTCGTTCGCGTGAGGCCGATCCGTTCAGCGCCTGGCCGCGCGGCAGACGGCCGAGAGGCCGCGGTCGTAGTGGTTCCCCGGCTGCGGCGGCGCCCAGGGGATGCGCTGGTAGACGTCGTCGCGCCGGCGCTCGCCCGCGAGGAACGTCGTGCGGCGGAGGAGCCGCGTCCGCCTCCCCGCGCAGTCGAACTCCATCTCGTACCGGGCGGCGTCGTAGCGGTCGGCCGAGTCCCCCACAGCCTGTGCGTAGTCGACGCGAAAGCGGCCGCGCAGCACGCCGGCCGCCTTCCGCGCCGTGAACCCCGTGTCGACCGAGACGTAGGAGATGGGGGTCGCGCTCACGATGGTGTACCCGGGCGGGAGCGGCGGCAGGTCCAGCAGCCTCTTCCGGCGGTGCATCTCGTCGTACCAGCCGGGGCCGACCCAGCGGACCTCCACCTGCGGCCCGCGCGCGAACTCGATCTCCACGCTAACCTGCGCGAGCCCCGCCTCCCATCGCACCTCCTCCGCGTCGGCGTGCGCCGGCGGCCCCAGCCTCGCCGCCAGCGAGTCGGCGAGCGCGTGGAAGCGCGCGTCCACCGCCGGCCGTCGCGCCGGGTCGATGACGGTGATCCCGATCGCGCGGGCGGCGCGCAGGTACGCCTTCAGCCAACTCCCGTCCGCACGCCGGTAGACCTGGTCTCCGTCCGCCAGCACGCTGTCGAGCGCGAACCCCTGCGCCTCGACGCGCGCCCGCACGCTGTCCGCCTGCATGCCCCAGGCGATGTCGGCGAACACGATGCCCTGCGCACGCGCGGCGGACACATACGAGCAGGCGAAGACAACGGACAGCAGGATGGAGCGGCGCATCGGAAGGGATGGGGTGGGGCGGGAGGTGAGGGCACGGTCCCCTGTGACCTCTGTGACCCCTGTGAGAGGCCTGCCGTTTACCGAGCATCGGCGGCGACGATCCCAAGCTACTCGCGGCTCGCCGCGCCTCCAAGAGGCGGTCAGCCCGTCGGCCGCAGGATCATGCAGGTGCTGGTGGCGTGCGCCAGCAGCTTCCCGGCGGCGTCCAGCAGACGCGCCTCGGCGAGCGCGGTGCGCGAGCCGGCGTGGAGCACCGTCGCCTCGGCGCGAACGGGGCCGGTTTCGCGCGTGATCGCCCGCAGGAAGTTCACCTTCAGCTCCAGCGTGGTGTAGCCCACGCCGGCCGGGAGCAGCGAGTGCACCGCGCACCCCATCGCCGAGTCCAGCAGCGTGGCCGCCACCCCGCCGTGCACCATCCCGATCGGGTTGTAGTGGAACTCCGCCGGACACAGCGTGAACACCGCGCGCCCCTCCTCCACCTCGGCGAGCTCGAAGTCCAGCGACCACGCGATCGGCGGGCGGGGGAGCTCGCCGGCCAGCAGGGTGCGCATGTACTCCAGCCCGCTCATCTCCCTCCCCCGCAGCGCGCCCGCCATCGGGTCGTCCCACTCGATGGTGCGGGTGCGCGCGGGTGCCGCGACGGTATCGGTCATCGGAAGCTCTCCCGGTTCAGACGCGCTCGATGATGGTGGCGACGCCCTGCCCGCCGGCGATGCAGAGCGTGACCAGCGCCGTCGCCAGCCCGCGCCGCTCCAGCTCGTCCAGCGCGGTGCCGAGCAGCATCGCGCCGGTCGCGCCGAGCGGGTGGCCCAGGGCGATGGCGCCGCCGTTCACGTTCACCCGCGCGGGGTCGATCCCCAGCCGGCGGATGGTCTGCAGCGGCACGGCGGCGAAGGCCTCGTTGATCTCCCACAGGTCGACGTCCGCCGCCTCCATCCCCGCCTTGCGCAGCGCCTTGCGCGCCGTCTCGGCCGGGGCGGTGAGCATGATCAGCGGCTCCTCGCCGTGCGTGGCGACGGCCCGGATGCGGGCGCGCGGCTTCAGGCCGCGGCTCTTCGCGTACGCGGCGGACGCGAGGAGGACGGCGGCGGCGCCGTCCACGATGCCGCTCGCGTTGCCGGCGGTGTGGAGGTGCCGCACCTCACCCGCCTCGGGATAGAGCTTCAGCGCCATCCCGTCCATCGTCTCGCCGTTCGGCCCCGCCGGCTTCGCGCCGAGCTCGGCGAAGGCGGGCGCGAGCTGCGAGAGCACCTCGAGCGTGGTGTCGGGGCGCAGGTACTCGTCCTGCTCCAGCGCCACCGCGCCCGTGGCGGGGTCGACGACGGGGAAGAGCGAACGGGAGAAGCGGCACTCGCGCTGCGCCTCGGCCGCCTTCCGCTGCGAGGCCAGGGCGAAGCGGTCCAGCTCATCGCGGGTGAAGCCCTCGAGCGTGGCGATGAGGTCGGCGCTGATCCCCTGCGGCACCTGGAAGTGACGGGCGCGGAGCAGCGGGTTCAGCCCGTCGGCGCCGGAGCCGTCGGAGCCCATCGGCACGCGCGACATGCTCTCCACCCCGCCACCGACGACGAGGTCCTGCGCGCCGCTCATCACCCCCATCGCCGCGAAGTTCACCGCCTGCAGCCCCGACCCGCAGAAGCGGTTCAGCGACACGCCTGACACGTTCAGCGGCCACCCGGCCGCCAGCACGGCGTTGCGGGCGATGTTGCCGCCCTGCTCGCCCACCTGGCTCACCACGCCCGCCACCACGTCCTCCACCTCGCCGCGCTCGATCCCCGTGCGCTCGGCCAGCCGGTTCAGCGTCTGGGCAAGGAGCTCCTGGGGATGGATCTCCGTGAGCGCACCCTTTCCCTTCTTCCCGCGCCCCCGCGGGGTGCGCACCGCGTCGATGATGTAGGCCTCGGCCATCTCCGCCTCCTCGCGCGCGATCCGCCGGCCGCCATTTGCGACCGATCGGTCTCTAGTTTACTGCACCCTCTCCTGGTGCGCAATTGAACGAGCGTTCGGGTCCTTCGTAAACGGTTCCCGCGCAGAGACGGCAGAGCCGCGGAAAGGCCTCGTGGGTCTCTCCGCGGCTCCGGGTCTCTGCGCGTGGCCAGTCAGCGTTCGTCCGTCACCTCACCCGGAGGCGGCGAGCGCCGTCGTCGGTCAGGGGCAGGGGTTGTCGACGAGCGTGTTGCAGACGTACGGGCGGAAGTTCACGTCCACGAAGTAGGCGCTGCCGCTCCCGGAGGTCGGGAAGCTGCCGGTGGGCTGCCCATAGTAGCTGTAGTCCGCGTAGAGGTCGTCGTGCGAGATCGAGCCGAAGAACGCGAACGTCTTCACCTGCTTCTCGTTCGTGTTCACCGACACGATGTAATCCCCCGCCGAGATCACCTTGTTCGCGCTCACCGACTGCCACCCTGACGACGACTCGCCCGAGAAGGTGGCCGACGCCAGCTGCGTTCCCGACGTGGTCCACAGCCGGGCCGTGTGCGTGCCGGTCTCCCCCGATGCCTTCCAGAAGCGGAAGCCCGAGATCTTGCCGTCGACGTAGACGGTGAAGCGGGTCGAGACCTCCCAGCCCCCGGTCGCGTCGATCGTGCTCGCCGGAGTCTCGGAGGTGAAGATGGTCTGTACCGGGCCGTAGAAGATGGTGCGGTTCGGGTTCGCGGGCGGCGTGCGCGTGTCCATCACCGGGCTGGTGTCGGAGCACGCGGACAGGGCGAGCGCTGCGGCGGTCGCGAAGATGAGGCGCTTCATGGGTCTCTCCGTCAGTGGTGGGCCGTCGTGGCGAAAGAGACTGCCTTGCACGGCTGAAAAAGCGCGCCAGCGGGCGCGCGACCGAGCCGGAAGCCTTGCCGCCGAAGGGGAGAAACAGGAGCGGCGCGGCTTCCGCTCATGGTGAATATCATGTCGTGCAATGTATGTGTCCGCAAGCTCTCAAGCGGGAGGCGAGACAGATTGGTATGTCGGACATGGCAAAGCAGAGCGACGGACGGGCGTGTGGCCTCCTGGAAACCGGGAGTAGATGACACGTAAGGCGCGCACGTCGAACAAAGTGTCTACGCGAGAATCACGGGTGTGGATTCCGCGGCGGTGCATCCACACGAGGGCGCCGCTTCTCCTTCGGGCTTCACCAGCCAGATCCCCGCCAGCAGGATCCCTCCGGCATACCCGGCGATCGGCGGTGCGAGTCCGTCACGCCCATCAGCGCGCCACAGGCCGCCGCCACCGCGAAGAGGATCTGCGCCGGCGCGCGTCGACGGCGGATGACGAGCAGCGACACCACCGCCACGAGCACCACCCCTCGGAGCAGGGCGAAGACAGTCCCGTGGAGCCCGTGGCCGACCCCCAGCGCGCCGAGGACGACCATCACGCACGCGGGACACTTCGGCAGCACGGCGACGCCGATGGCCGGCAGGACGAGCGCACGCGAGGCCATGTTCGTTTGCCAGTGTCAGGGGGAAAAGGGCGAGCTCGCGCGACAGCGGGAACGTGCTGTCCCTTTCGCTCGGCGTGTAGTTGGACGGACCTCACCGGACGGATTCACCTCCAACGGCATCGTGCGCCAGGTCTTTGGGCGATGTCGACGCGGAATCGAGCTCGGCGGTCGGCGCGCACCTTGACGGTCCGGCCGTGGCGAGCGATCCTGCGGCCCTCCCGCCGGTTCCATCTCCCCCGTGACGATCCCCATGGCCGCGCCGACGGAACCGAAGCCGCTCCACCGCTCGCTCTACGTGCAGGTGCTCGTCGCCATCGCGGCGGGCGTGGCGCTGGGCGTGCTCGCACCGCAGGCCGGGGCCGCCATGAAGCCGCTGGGCGACGGCTTCGTGAAGCTGGTGAGGATGATCATCGCCCCGATCATCTTCTGCACCGTGGTCACCGGGATCGCGGGGATGCGGAACATGAAGCAGGTGGGGAAGGCGGGGGGATTCGCGCTCCTCTACTTCGAGGCGGTGTCGACGCTGGCGCTCCTCATGGGCCTGCTGGTGGTGAACCTCGCCCGCCCCGGCGTGGGGATGCACGTCGACGCCGCGCGCCTGGACGCCGGCGCGGTGGCCGGCTACGCGAAGCCGGGGCAGATGCAGGGCGCCACCGACTTCCTGCTGCACGTGATCCCACAGAGCTTCGTGGGCGCCTTCGCCGAGGGCGAGATCCTGCAGGTGCTGCTGATCGCCGTGCTGTTCGGGTTCGCGCTGCACGGCCTCGGCGAGCGGGGGGCACCGGTGTTCGACCTCGTGGACCGGCTGGCGGCAGTGCTGTTCCGGATCGTGGGGATGATCATGCGCGTGGCGCCGATCGGGGCGTTCGGCGCGATGGCCTTCACCATCGGCAGGTTCGGCGTGGGGACGCTCGCCTCGCTCGCGGGGCTGATGGCCTCGTTCTACGCGACCTGCCTGCTCTTCGTGTTCGGGGTTCTCGGCGCGGTCGCGGCGCTGCACGGCTTCAGCATCTTCAAGCTCGTCCGCTACATCAAGGAGGAACTGCTGATCGTGCTGGGCACCTCGTCGAGCGAGGCCGTGCTCCCGCGGCTGATCGCGAAGCTCGAGAACCTCGGCGCGAGCAAGTCCGTCGTGGGCCTGGTGGTGCCGACCGGCTACTCCTTTAACCTCGACGGCACCGCCATCTACCTCACCATGGCCGCCGTGTTCATCGCCCAGGCCACCGACACGCCGCTCACGCTGATGCACCAGGTCACGCTCTTGGTCGTGCTGCTGCTGACGTCGAAGGGCGCGGCGGGGGTGACGGGGAGCGGGTTCATCGTGCTGGCGGCGACTCTGAGCGCCGTGGGCAGCGTGCCGGTGGCCGGGCTGGCGCTGATCCTGGGGATCGACCGCTTCATGATCGAGGCGCGCGCGCTCACCAACACCGTCGGCAACACCGTCGCGACGCTGGTGGTGGCGCGCTGGTGCGGCGAGCTGGACCGCGGCCGCCTGGCCGGCGCGCTGAACGGCGAGACCTTCGCCGAGGCCGACGCGCCGGAGCTGCTCGTGGCGTGAGGCTGTCCGACCGTCCCTCACGCGCCGCGGCGCGCGGGGGAATGACGTTTGCTGCCTCTTCCGTGCCTGACCCCGCAGCACCTCTTTTCCCCCTGTACGTGGAGACCCGCGATGAAGAAGATCCACCTGGACCTGGACCGCCTGCACGTGGAGACGTTTGAGACGAGCAGCCCTGAGACCGCGCCGCGGGGCACGGTGCACGGCCATTACAGCCAGCGCGGCACCTGCGACGCCTTCGTGGGCACCTGCCAGTACGGGGGAAGCTGCGGCGCCGGGTGCGCCACGGCGGCATGCACCGGGATCGCCTGCGTCTGACTTCGCCAACAACAACACAGAAACAACATCTCACGCAGAGCCGCAGAGACGCAGAGGCCCACGGCGGCTTCTCTGCGGCTCCGCGGCTCTGCGTGAGTCCAGTCCTTTCGGAGCTTGTCCGCCGCCCAGCCGTTACGGAATCACACGTGACATCGTGCACGTCTCCCGAACCGGTGATTCATGGCCCTGCCCGTTTCCGGCCCCGATCTCGCGCCCCTGGTCTCCGGCGGCGCGGCGGCCGGCGCGGATCAGGGGCGAGTCAGGACGTCTTTCGCGAGCGGCCAGCGTGAGGCAGCCCACGCCGAAGCCGTCGGCGATATCCACCTGACCATCGAGGCCGCACGCTGGTGGGCCCCAGCCAGGTCGTAGTCCAGCAGCGGCTCCCAGTGCGCGATCCGGTTCCGGAGCCGCCGGATCGCGTCGGCTCTGTCTTGCACGATCGCGCGGTCGATCCGCGGCGGCGCCGATGGGAACGAGGCCGCGAACTCACGTCTCCAGAGTCTCTGCTCGAACCTGGCGGTCAGGAGCACGACCCAGAACCAGTAGGTCTGCGCGGCGACGACGTCTCCCGTGGAAGCACGCGCTACGCGAAGCGTTCGTTCGAGCTTCCTTCGGCAGCTCTCGAACGTCTCGCGCTCGGGCCTGGGAAGGCTCCGCAGAAAGCCCTGGGAGTATGGCCAGTCGCCCCCGAACTGTGACACCAGGGCGCGATTGATCGCGTTGCGCAGCGCGATCTCGTTCAGCTGGAGGATGGGGTACAGCGCCGCCCCCGCCCGGACGTTCCATGCGTACAGGTCGAACGCACGCCTCACGTTGCCATGGGTGCGCTTCAGGTAGGTGCTCAGCCGCGCGGGTGAGATCGCCTCCCTGAGCGCGACGATGTCCGCTACCCTGGCGGGGAAGTACACGACCGGAGGTGGCTTGACGAGAGGTGCGGGCGATGCCATATTGGTTTCGTGAGCCTTCGGATTCGCGCCCGTTTCGGCGGGCTCCCCGGAGGACAACGGAGTTCCGAGGCGGGCCGGGTGAGAGGTTTCACCCGGCCCGCTTTTTCGCGTGTGCGATCGCGGGCCGAGACAGGGACCCGAAGAGAGTAATTCAATAGATCTCTTTGCGCCAGTACGTCGTGTTGATGCGTAGAAGGATCGTCTGTGCGATCAGTGATTTCTCAGCGTCTGTTCAGCTTTCCTTGGTCACCGCTCAATCTGGAGGCCGTTCTCGCTAGAAACCTGTACGTACGGCGGCGTGCCGGTTGCGGTGGGACGGACAATCCCTCGTCCCACGTCTCCCGAACGGGTGATCCATGGCGCTGCCGCTCTCCGTCCTCGATCTCGCGCCCGTGGTGTCCGGCGGCACGGCGGCCGACGCCTTCCGCAACATGGTGGAGCTGGCGCGGCTCACGGAGCGGCTGGGATTCACGCGCTACTGGCTGGCCGAGCACCACGGGATGCCGAGCATCGCCAGCTCGGCGCCGGAGATCCTGATCGAGCACGTGGCGTCGGCCACGGAGCGCATCCGCGTGGGCTCGGGCGGCATCATGCTCCCGAACCACGCGGCGCTGCGCATCGCCGAGGCGTTCCACACGCTGGAGACACTGCACCCGGGCCGCATCGACCTGGGCGTGGGCCGGGCGCCGGGGACGGACCCGGTCACCAGCAGTGCGCTACGCCCCTTCGACGCCGAGCAGTTCCCGCAGCAGCTCGCCGAGTTGACGGCGCTATCGCGCGGCGAGTTCCCTGAAGGGCACCCGTTCCACCGCGTGCGCGTGGTGCCCGAGGGCGTGGCGCTGCCGCCGGTGTGGCTGCTGGGCTCCAGCGGGGCGAGCGCGCGGCTGGCCGGCCAGCTCGGGATGGGTTACGCCTTCGCCAGCCACTTCAGCCCCGCGCCCGCCGGCCCGCCGCTGCAGGCCTACCGCGAGGCGTTCCAGACTTCCGACGCCTTCCCGCGCCCGCACGCGATCGTCGCCGCCTCCGTCGTCTGCGCGGAGACGGAGGAGGAGGCGGAGCGCCTGGCCACCTCGATGCAGCTCGCCTGGGTCCGCCTGCAGCGCGGCCAGTTCCGCCCGCTCCCCAGCCCCGACGAGGCTGCCGCGTACGACTACACGCCGCAGGACCGCGCCGTGGTCGCCGGCTACCGGCGCCTGCAGCTCGTCGGCAACCCGGCCCAGGTGCGCGAGCGGCTCGACGCGCTGGCCGAAGAGACGGGCGCGGACGAGGTGATGGTGACGACGGTGGTGTACGAGCACGCCGCGCGGCTGCGCTCGTACGAGTTGCTGGCGACGTCGCACGGCAGTTGAAACAGCGCGTCTGTGCGTGAGATCGCCGTTCCTGTCGCGGTCGTCAGTCCGCCGGGAGCGTGAGGGTGAAGGTGCTGCCCTCGCCGAGGATGCTTTCCAGGCGAAGGTCGCCGCCCATGCCGCGCGCCAGGTCCCGGCTGATGGCGAGGCCCAGGCCGCTTCCCTCCGAGCGCCGCGTGCGGCTCATGTCGACCTGCACGAACGGGTCGAAGACCGAAGCCTGCTTCTCCGGCGCGATGCCGATGCCGGTGTCGGCCACGCTCAGCAGCACCTCGCGCGGCCCGTCCGCGCGCCGCGCCTGCACGCGCACCCGGCCGCCGGCGGGGGTGAACTTGATCGCGTTGCTGAGCAGGTTGATCACGATCTGCTGCACCTTCTCGCGGTCGGCGCGCGCGACAGTGCCGGCGGCGACGGCGACGTCCAGCGTGAGCGCCTTGGCGGTCATCTGCGGCTCCACCATCGGCGTCACGTCGCCCATCAGCCCGGCCAGGTCCACGTCCTCCAGCACGTATTCCACCCGGCCGGACTCGATGCGGGCCAGGTTCAGCACGTAGTTGATCAGCCGCAGCAGGTGCTTCTGGCTGCGCTCCACGCGGCCGAGCGCCTCGCGCTGCGCGTCGGTGACGGGCCCATGGATCCCCATCTCCATCAACTGCACGTAGCCGCCGATCGCGTTCAGCGGGGTGCGCAGCTCGTGGCTCATCACCGCCAGGAAGGCGCTCTTCACGCGGTTGGCCTCCTCGGACGCGACGCGCTGGCGGTCGGCTCGTCGGTGCGCTCCTGCAGCGCGTCGTTCAGCGCCCGCAGGTGGTCTGCCTGCACCTCCATCTCCGCCGCCGCCTCGTGGAGCTGCTCCTGCTGGAGCTCCAGCTCCAGCGCCTGCGCCTCGAGCTGCTCGTTGGTCACGCGCAGCTCCTCGGCGTGCTCCTCCACGTCGGCGCGGGCGCGCTCGGCCCCCTTGCGGGCGCGCAGCAGCTCCTCCTCGAACTTGCGCCGCTCGCGCACCCGCACCAGCACGCAGTCGTTCGCCCACACCCCGCCGCGCTCGCGGCGCGCGGTCGGGATTCTTGACGATGGCGGGCGCGAGGAAGTTGGCCCAGCCGATGTAGTTGTGCTCCATCATGTCCAGCAGCCCCTCGATGTCGCCGCGCTCGAACCCGCCCATGTACGGAGGGTCGTTCACGTAGCGCGGCGACGGCCCGATGAGGATCAGCCGCTCGAAGCGCTCCGGCTCGCGGTTGGCCGCGAGCACGCCCACCATGCTGCTCACCGAGTGCGCCACGAGGATCACGTCGCGCAGGTCGAGGGCGTGCACCACGTCCAGCACGTCCTGCGCGTACCCGTCGAGCGCGGCGTAGCGGGCGCCGTCGTAC
>DASYJZ010000015.1:0-3216 GCA_035995965.1 Longimicrobium sp.
CCCCCCGGGCCCTCGCCGCTGGGCTTCCGCGGGCGCGCCCGCCTGCCGTGCAGACAGTAGTTCATGCCTGAACGACTCCGTGGCGGCCCTTCCGGCAGTCCGCGGGAGCGGCCAGAAATCTCGACGATGTGCGGATTTGCGAGGCACTGCGCGCAAATCCCGGGGTATGAAGGCGTGGCAAAAGAAATGCTTTCGACGGGTCCCGGCAGCCCGCCCGATCCCGGGCGCGGCCAACGGATGAAAGGACATAGACGATGAGCGAGAGAACCACCCTTCCCGTGCTCCCCCTGCGGGAGACGGTGATCTTCCCGGGGACCGCCGTGCCGATCTCGGCGGGGCGCCCGGGGACGCTGCAGGCCATCGAGGCCGCGCTCGCCGGCGACCGGCGGATGCTGGCCGTGGCCCAGAAGGAGAACCGTGACGAGGTCGAGGCCGACAACCTCTTCACCGTGGGCACAGTGGTGCGCATCGCCCAGGTGCAGCGCGGCGGCGGCGGCGTGCAGCTGCTGATCCATGGCGAGCACCGCGCCATGGCGCTGCAGTACGTCGACACGCCCGACCGCGGGCTCACGGCGCACGTGCGCGAGATGCACGACCTCCCCGCGGTGAACGCCGAGGACCCGGCCTTCATCGCCCTCTACCGCGAGCTGCGCGACCGCGCGGCGGAGCTCGGCAAGCGCCGCGGCATCCCGCCGGAGATGCTGCAGCAGTTCATGGACGGCATCCAGGAGCCCGGCCAGTTCGCCGACCTGGTGGCGTTCTACGTGGAGATGGGCACCGAGGCCAAGCAGAAGCTGCTCGAGGTGCTCTCGGTCGAGGAGCGGCTGCGCTCGCTGCTGCTGATCGTGCAGCGCCAGCTCGCCCTGATCGAGGCGCAGGAGGAGATCCAGGCGCAGGTGCAGGAGGAGCTGGGCGAGCGGCAGCGCGAGATGCTGCTGCGCGAGCAGATGAAGGCGATCCAGCGCGAGCTGGGCGAAGAGGACGAGGGGCGCGAGATCGAGGAGCTGCGCGAGAAGCTGGAGGCGCTGGAGCTCGGCGAGAGCGCCCACGAAGAGGCCATGCGCGAGCTGGGGCGGCTGGAGCGCACCAATCCCCAGAGTGCCGAGTACCAGGTGATCCGCACCTACCTGGAGTGGCTGGCCGACCTCCCCTGGAACATCCGCACCGAGGACAAGCTGGAGCTCCCCGAGGCCGAGGAGATCCTGCACGAGGACCACTACGGGCTGGAGGACGTGAAGGACCGGGTGCTGGAGTTCCTGGCCGTGCGGCAGCTCGCCGCGCGCCGCGCCGAGGCCGACGTGATGGAGGAGATCGCCGCCGCCGGCGCCGAGGCCGAGGTGCTGGCGAACATCCCCCCCGAGGTGGAGGGGCCGATCGAGGAGGACCCCGTCTCCGCCGCCATGCGGGCCCTGGCGGGCGCGGAGCCTGCCGCGGCGTCGGACGCCCCGGCGGCCGAGCCGGAGGTGGATCCGGTGGAGAAGCAGGTGAAGGAGGCCAGGGCGCGCGCCACGGCCAAGGGCCCGATCCTGCTCTTCGTGGGCCCGCCGGGGGTGGGGAAGACCTCGATCGCCAAGAGCATCGCCCGCGCGCTGGGGCGCAAGTACGTGCGCATCGCCCTGGGCGGCGCGCGCGACGAGGCCGACATCCGCGGGCACCGGCGCACCTACGTGGGCGCCATGCCGGGGCGCATCGTCCAGGCGCTCAAGCAGGCCAAGAGCCGCAACCCGGTGATCCTGCTCGACGAGGTGGACAAGCTGGGGGTGAGCTACCAGGGCGACCCCTCCAGCGCGCTGCTGGAGGTGCTCGATCCGGCGCAGAACCACGAGTTCACCGACCACTACCTGGGCGTGCCGTTCGACCTGAGCGAGGTGCTGTTCATCGCCACGGCGAACTACCAGCAGAACATCCCGGCGCCGCTCTTCGACCGCATGGAGTCGGTGGAGTTCCGCGGCTACACCGAGATGGAGAAGAAGCAGATCGCGCTGCGCTACTTGGTGCCTCGCCAGCTGGAGGACTCGGGGCTGCGCGCGGGCGAGCTGGAGGTGAGCGACGCCGCGCTGGAGGCGGTGATCACCGAGTACACCCGCGAGGCGGGGGTGCGCCAGCTGGAGCGCGAGATCGGCAAGCTGGCCCGCAAGGCGGCGCGCCGCATCGCCTCGGGCGGGGTGGAGGTGGTGAAGGTCGACACCGCCGAGGTGAAGGACTTCCTGGGGCGCACCCGGGTGCACCCCGAGCGGGCCGGCGGCGAGGACCAGGTGGGGGTGGCCACGGGGATGTACTACACCCCGATGGGCGGCGACATCATGTTCATCGAGGTGTCGGCGCAGCAGCGCACGCAGCAGAGCGCCTCGGCCGCGGCGGCCGAGGGCGAGAGCCAGCACGCCGGCTTCGGCAACCTGGTGCTCACCGGCCAGCTCGGCGACGTGATGAAGGAGAGCGCCCGTGCCGCGCTCACCTACGCCCGCGCCAACGCCATCCGCTACGGGATCGACCCGCGCAGGGCGTGGGGGAGCGAGATCCACATCCACGTCCCCGCGGGGGCGATCCCCAAGGACGGGCCGAGCGCGGGGGTGGCGCTCAGCGCGGCGCTGGTCTCGGTGCTCAGCGGCACGCCGGTGCGCTCCGACGTGGCGATGACCGGCGAGGTGACGCTCACCGGGCGCGTGCTCCCCATCGGCGGGGTGAAGGAGAAGCTGCTCGGCGCCTGGCGCGCCGGGATCCGCACCATCCTGATCCCCAGCGCCAACCAGGCCGATCTCGACGACCTGCCGGTGGAGGTGCGCGACCAGATGGAGGTGCACCCGGTGGAGAGCATCGACCAGGCGCTCTCCATCGCGCTCCGCGGCGCCAGCATGAGCGAGGGGAAGCTGCGCTTCCCCGACCTCCCGCTCCCTCCGGTGATCACCGGCGGGCGCGGCGCCGAGGGCGAGGTGCGGATGCACGGCGGGGCGCGCTGACCCGTTTCCGCTGAACGTCTGATCCAGCCGGGAGCCCCCGGAGGCAGCCATTGCCTCCGGGGGCTTTCCGCGTCCGACCATTCTGTTGAAGAGGATCTCCCGGCGCGGCGGGTTCTGGAAACATCCTATGTATCGCGGAAACAACGGGTTACGCGGGTACAGCACCAGAACGGTGCGGAGCGGCGCGTTTCAGAGCGGCCGCGGAATTCGTCCTCCGGGAGAAACGCGAGCGCCCGCGCGGTTTTTTCGGCCGCGGGAG
>DASYJZ010000016.1:0-7081 GCA_035995965.1 Longimicrobium sp.
CCCGGCCAACTCCAGCAGCACGTTCCGGATCGGCGTGATCTCCACGTCCAGGTAGGCGCCCGTGTTGTGGCGCGACACGTCCTTGGCGTCGGAGGGGCGGAAGCCGGGGAACACCTGCGCGCCCACCGCCGCCACCTGCCCCGCCGATGGTCCGTCCAGGATCGGCACGCCGCCGTTGATGTACGACGCCACGTCCCCCGCCTTGATGCCGTAGCCGTCGCGGCGGTACTCGGCGCCGAACGCCACGTTCACCGACTCGGGGAGCCCGATGGCCAGCGCGCGCGAGAAGTCGAGGTTGGCGGTGGTCTGGTCGAAGCGCAGCGTGCCGGCGTAGAAATCGGTGGGGCTGGCGTTGCCCAGCGACACGTTGTTGCTGTTGAGCACGTTGAAGGCGAACGAGTTGCGCCCGTGCACGCCGCTCAGGTCGAAGTGGAACCCGGCCAGCGTGCCGCGCACCCCCAGCGCGCCCGAGCCGTCCACGATGTCGGTGGAGATCAGCGGGAGAAAGCCGTCGGGGTGCAGCGCGCGCAGCGTGCGCGCGTCGTTGGCGCGGCGGAAGAAGCCGGCCGCCTCGCCGTCCCGGCGCGAGATGCCGCCGAAGGCGTAGAGCTGCGCCCACGGCGCCAGCGGCAGCGCCGCGTTCAGGAACCCGCCGAGGTCGCGCGAGTCCGAGTCGCCCTGGCGGTGGTTGACGATGGCGCGGTTGGTGTTGCGGGGGTCGCCGGCGAAGTACTGCTGCCGGGTGTCGGGGAGGGACCGGTTGGTCTGCCCGCGGTTGCGGAACTCGGCGCTCACGCTCACGAAGCCGTTCTCCCCCACGTCCTGCCCGCCGGTGCCGGCGACCTGGACCACCGCGCCGTCGCCGCGGGTGGTCTGGCCGAAGCTGGCCATGGCCTCGCGGCGGGCGCCGCCCTTGAGCACGATGTTGATCACGCCGGCGATGGCGTCGGAGCCGTACTGGGCCGCTGCGCCGTCGCGCAGGATCTCGATGCGCTCGATGGCCGAGGCGGGGATCGCGTTGAGATCCACCGCCGTCGAGCCGCGGCCCACGGAGCCGTTCACGTTCACCAGCGCGCTGGTGTGGCGGCGCTTGCCGTTCACCAGCACCAGCACCTGGTCGGGGGCCAGGCCGCGCAGCGTGGCCGGGCGCACGTGGTCGGTGCCGTCGGACACGGAGGCGCGCGGGAAGTTCACCGAGGGCGCCAGCCGCTGGATGATCTGCGCGGTCTCGGTGAGCCCCGTGGCCTGGATGTCCTGCGCGGTTAGCACGTCCACGGGGACGGGTGCGTCGGTGGCGGTGCGGCCGGGGCGGCGGGTGCCCACGGCGACCACGCCCTCGAGCGCCTGCGCCTGCTGCGCGAGCGCCACGTTCTGCGTCACGGTCGCGCCGGCGCCCACGTCCACCCGGACGCGCGCGGTGGCGAAGCCGAGGGCGCTCACGACGAGCTCGTGCGGGCCCGCCAGGACCTGCAGCCGGTAGTTGCCGTCGGGGCCGGTGACGGTGCTCGGGCGCCCTGCGGCGACGCGGACCATCGCGCCCGACAGCGGCTCGCGGGTGGCCGCATCGGTCACGCTGCCGGCGACGGTGCCGGTCTGGGCGGCCGCGGGGGCGAGGAAGGCGGCGAGAAGGAAGAGGAAGATCGAGACGGAGCGGAACGGGCGGAGCGGCCGGACGCGTGGCGGACGGATGGGGTGTGGCATGGGTGGGTCCCGGGTGGGGAGGTGCTCCCCCGTTATTGTCGCCGCGGGAGCGGCGAGCGGGCGAAGCATTGAAACGGAAGTTCCTGTGCGATGATGCCATTCAAGGGATAGGCCCAACTCCGCCCCGGCGCAAGAACTTTGCTGATTATGTACGTGTCACCGTGGAGCCCTCACCCTGGCGCTGTGCGCCGGTCCCTCTCCCGAAACAGCCCGGGAGAGGGACGGGGGCTCGCTTCGCTCACGGCTGAATCAGCGTGAGAGGGCGAATGGAATTCGCGGCAACAACGGCCCGAAGTCCGCCTTCGCGGACTCCCTCGACGACATCGTTGCTCTACCCGACCGTCGGAGCGTCTTCCGGCCCGGGGGGAGGTTCGAGGAGCGGGTACAGGCTCAGGTCGCGATGGTGCTCCTCCTGCCGCAGGACGTAATCCCGGATCAGTGGGACGTGCCGCTTCGAGACGCTAAAGGCGCCGTAAGCGCCCTGCCACTTGAAGTAGAACGGGGCGTGGATGTCGTGATTGACCATGTGGCTCGACGCGCCTTTCACGCGCTTCACCAGGTCGGCCGGGGCGATCGTCGCCGGAACGCGAACGAGGAGATGCACGTGATCCTCGATCCCACCGATCGCAATGACATCCACCCGAAGGTTTACACACTCAGCCTGGATACACTCGTAGACTCGTGCTCGGATTGCTGGGACGAGGAACGGGTGGCGATCCCACGTCGACCACACAAGATGAAGGTAGAGCTGAGTGTAGGGAGCACGCATTCCCGCATCCCACGCAGATGTCGACAAGGGAGTCCGCGAAGGCGGACTTTGGGCCGTTGTTGCCGCGGTTTCCAACCGCCTGTTGCGATCTCCGCCCTCTACACCACCCGCTCCCCGCGCTTCCACACCCCCACCACCAGCGGCGCCGCCAGCCGGTACGCGATCTCGCCGACGGACGACGCGTTCCACAGCACCAGGTCCGCGGGCGCGCCGACCGTCAGCGTGCCGCGGCCGTCCGTGAGCTCCAGCGCTTGGGCGCCGGCGGCGGTGGCGGCGCGGAGGCTCTCGGCGGGGCTCATCCCCATCCGCGAGCACGCCGCGGTCATGGTGAACTGCAGGTTGGGGGATGGGCAGGAGCCGGGGTTGAAGTCCGTCGCCAGCGCGACCGTAGCGCCGGCGTCCAGCAGCGCACGGCCGGGGGCCCACGTGGGGCGGCCGAGGAAGAAGAGCGTCCCCGGGAGCAGCGTGGCGACGGTGGACGAGGCGGCGAGCGCGCGGATCCCTGCCTCCGAGATGGCGCCGAGGTGGTCGGCCGAGGCGGCGCCGAGCTCGGCGGCCAGCTCGGCGCCGCCTCGGCCCTCGAGCTCATCCGCGTGCAGCTTGGGGCGCAGGCCGTGGGCGAGGCCCGCGCGGAGGATGCGCTCCGTCTGCGCACGGTCGAAGACACCGGGCTCCATGAAGACGTCGCAGAAGCGCGCGAGACCTTCAGCGGCCACCGCGGGGATCATCTCCTCCACCAGCAGGTCGACGTAGCGCTCCCGCTCCGCGTCGCTCGACCGATGCTCGGGCGGAAACTCGTGCGCGCCCAGGAAGGTCGGGACCAGGTCGATGGGCTGGAGCGCGTTCAGGCGGCGGATGGCACGCAGCGTCTTCAGCTCGTGCTCGGTCGCCAGGCCGTAGCCGCTCTTCACCTCGGCGGTCGTGGTGCCGCAGGCCAGCATCTCGGCGAGGCGCGGGAGGGCCATCTCCACCAGCTCGTCCTCGGATCGTGCGCGCAGGTCGCGGACGGAGGCGTTGATGCCGCCGCCCTGCCGCGCGATCTCCATGTATGGCACGCCCTGGCAGCGGAGCGCGTACTCCTCCGTCCTCCATCTACCGAAGACGGCGTGGGTGTGGCTGTCGACCAGGCCCGGGGTGAGCACCCGGCCGCCGCAGTCGATCCGCTCGGCGCCCGGGTGCGCGCGGAGCACCTCGTCCTCCGCGCCGATGGCGACGATCACGCCGCCCCGGACGGCGACGGCGCCGCCCTGGAGGACCGCGGCGGGGTCGGTGGACTCGCCTGCGAGCGCCGGGCCGGTGCAGCGCGCGACCGCGGAAGCGCGGGTGAAAACGAGGGTCGTGGCGGGCTCTGGCATGGTCCCCATCTGGCCGTGTTCTTGCGAGTTCGCGGTGCGGGCGTATTGTGCGTCCACGCGCACGCCTGCGTCAAACCCAAGCTTCTACAAGGCCCGGACCCGCATGGTCGAAGTCTCGACCACCCCCCCGTCTGAACGCTATCCCGGACGCCCCGCCGAGGGGCGCGTCGTCGTGATCGCCCCCACCCGAGCCGCCTGCGAGACCATCGAGCTGGGCGTGCAGCTCACGCACGTGGAGACGATCATGAACCGCGAGCACGGCGAGGAGATCCGCCAGCTCGCGCGCGAGGGGAAGGGCTTCGGCATCATGGCCGGCACCGGCACCGGCAAGACGCTGGCGGTGCGCCCCATCTCGCAGGAGATCGTCGGCCCCGAGCTGCGCGTCGGGGTCGTCAACCGGGAACGCGAAGCCACGCCCGACACGCCCAACTGGAACGTGGTCATCATCACCACCGGCATCGCCCGGCGGTGGCTGCAGGACGACCTGATCGACGCGTCCGACGTGGTCGTGGTCGACGAGATCCACCAGACCAGCGCGGAGCTGGAGCTCTGCCTCGCGCTGGCCAAGCGCGCCGGCTGCCGCTTCGTGTGGCTCTCGGCGACGGTGGACCCGACCTTCTACGCGGAGTACCTCGACTCGGCCGCGGTGATCGAGTCGACCGCCTTCGATCCCGAGAAGGCGGCGACGGTGCGCGTGTCCAACACGCAGAACCCGCTCTCCTTCCTGGGCGAGCGCTTCATGCGGCACGTGATGAAGGAGAAGCGCGGCGTGGCCGTCTTCGTCCCCACCCGCGCGGGGACGGAGGCGGTGGCGAAAGAGGTCACCCAGCAGTATCCCCGCATCTTCACCGAGTACTACCACGGTGGCGAGCCGGTCGCCAAGCTGCGCCCCTTCCTGGAGGAGGACGGCGCGCCGCACCCCTTCGTGCTGGCGATGACCAGCGCCGGGCAGAGCGCGCTCAACATCCGCGGGCTCGACACCGTCGTGATCGAGGACGCGCAGTTCACCACCATCGTGGAGCGCGGGCGCTCGGTGCTCACGCGGCTGCCGCTGGGGCCCAACGAGATCCTGCAGATGGCGGGGCGGGTGCACGGCCGGGTGGCGGGCGGCGAGGTGTGGATCCTGTCGGAGCGCGAGATCGAGTTCGAGGCGCTGAGGCCGGTCGTCCCGAACTTCCAGCTCGCGGGCGACCCCGAGCGCGTGGCCCTCACCTGCGCCAGCATGGGCGTGCGCGCCGACGAGCTGGAGCTGCCGGTGCCGCTGGACCGCATCGCCTACCGCCGCTCGGTGGAGACGCTGGAGCGCCGTGGGCTGATCGCCGACAACCGGCTGACGGACTACGGCAAGAAGGTGGAGGTGCTCCCGGTGGACCGCGCCTGGGGCGAGCTGCTGGTGAACGCCGATCCGCACCTGGTGCCGGTGGTCACCGGGTGCGCGTCGATCGAGTCGCTGCACCGGATGCTGAAGCCGGACAACGACATCGGCCAGTACGTGGTGAAGGGGAGCGACCACCTCACCGTGTACGCCATCTACCAGGCGGTGCTGGACGAGATCGGGATGATGGGGCGCGTGTACGGCCTGCCGCGCCACGTGTTCGACGAGGAGGCGCTGACGGCGTGGTGTGACGAGCGCGGCGTGCTGGTGCGCAGCATCGAGGACGCGGCGCTCGCCATCGCCTCCATCTACCGCTCGCTGGACCTGGAGCTGCCGGACAAGCTGCCGCGGCTCAACCGCTCGCTGGAGCGCGACTGGAAGCGCCTGGTCGCGCGGGTGATGCCCTTCTCGCTGGTGATCGACGAGGAGACGAGCTGGGGCGAGCAGGTGCGGGTGAGCAAGACCAGCGTCTGCAACAACTGGGGGCCGATCGCGGGCGACCTGCAGTACTTCGCCGACAAGAACGGCCGCGCCCGCGGCGCCATCAGCGGCACCAACCTGGACCTGGACCTGATCAACGAGTTCGCCACCCCGGGGCCGGTGGAGATCGTCTACGACCCCGCGCACAAGCGCTCGCCGCTGCGGATGATCCGCACGCGCGAGTACCACGGCTTCGAGCTGGACCGCGAGGACCTGCCGCTGGACCGCATCCCGCCGGAGCTGATGGAGGAGGCGCGGAAGGCGCTGGCGGCGGGGGTGGTCTCGGGCAAGGCGTATCACCCGGACCAGCTCCACAACCGCTCCGTCTTCCGCGAGCTGCGCGAGGTGTGGCGGCGCTCGGGCGGCACCGTGGCGGCGGCGGGCGACGAGGCGCTGCGGGACCGGATCGCGGCGCGGCTGGAGGGGGTGAACGGCTTCCAGCAGTTCATGGACACGCCGCTGCGCGTGAACGCCGACGAGATCGTGCCGCGCGAGGAGCGCCGGCGCTGGATGTCGCTCCCCGACGAGATCGAGATCCACGGCGAGACGTATCCGCTGGACTACTGGGTGGAGGATGGCGCCGGCGCGGTGCGCGCGCGCATCCCCGCCAAGCTCCTCTACCGCATCGAAGACGGCGACGTCCCCGTGCTGGAGCTCGGCCGCCCGCTGCAGTGGACCGTGATCCGCGGCAAGAAGGAGCCGATCCAGGCCGCCACCCTCGACGACGCCCGCCGCGCCCTCACCGAGGGCAACTCCGGCCACCGCGGCCGAGGCCGGGGCGAGCGCGAGGACTCCGGCGGCGGCTCCGACTCAGTCGGCGACGATGGCCGCTCGCGCCGCAAAGGCCAGCGCAAGCAGGGCGGCCCCCGCCGCGGCCGCCCCCACGCCAGCGCGGATGACGGCGGTGGGCGCGAGGGCGGAGGCCGTCACGGCGGTCGCGGGCGCGGCCCCAAACCTGGAGGCGGCGGGCGCGCGAAGGGGCGCAAGGGCGGGGGGCGGAGTAAGGCGGGGCGTTGAGGCAGCCGCCATGACCGCCCTGCGCGACCAGACCGGCGACCTGCTCCACGGCGTCACGCTCGAGCGGATGCTGAACGAGCTGGTGGAGCACTTCGGCTGGGAGGCGATGGCAAAGCGGATTGCGATCCGCTGCTTCACCAGTGATCCCAGCATGTCCTCCAGCCTGAAGTTCCTGCGGAAGACGCCGTGGGCTCGCGAGAAGGTGGAAGGAATCTACCTCTCCATGCTTCGCAAACGGGCGAGGCAGGCGCGGCGTCTTCAGTCCGGGAAATTGCCGTCTCCGGAACCCGTTGATCCTTGAGGCATGTTCAGACGAGCGGGCACGCCCCCGCCAGCGCCGGCGACAGGAGCGAGGGCGGAGAGGCAGCACGGCGGCCGCGAGCG
>DASYJZ010000017.1:0-1723 GCA_035995965.1 Longimicrobium sp.
GAGCCGGCAGCCGAGGCGGTGGTGGTCAACTGAAGGTGCGGACGTTCACGGGCGCGGAGTCGTATCCGGAGGGGCCGTGTAGCCCCCCGACCCGAACTGGCCGTTGCCTTCCGCGCTCGGAGGCCCGGGCTGGCGCAGGGCGCCGGGGCCGGTGGAGTCGGCGGCGTTGCACGCCGCCAGCAGCAGCGTCGCGGCGGCCGCGGCCGTGGCCGCGAGGAGAGTCGTGGACCTCATGTTGGGGATGCCTCCGAGAGGGTCGTGGGAGCAGGGAGCCTGCGGTTCGCCCGACGATCTTCCCGTTTAAACTGGACAAGGTCAACTTGACGCGCACAGAAAAAGACCGCCCCGAACGGGCCCCGCACCCCGGATGAGGCCACGCAACGTGCGGCGTGTCATTGTCTTGGACGGTTTGGTCCTGGGTGGGCTCGGCGTGGTGGGTCCGCCCTATGCGGTGGAGCCGCCCGTGCCCTGGGCCGACGCCGACCAGGCGGTGCGCAACGCGCCGCCCTCGGCCGTGGTGCTGCTCGACCCGTACGCGGGCGCCCGACCGGGCGACGCCTTCCCGCGGCTGCACGAGCTGCTGCGGCGCTTCCCCTCCACCACGGTGGTGGCCGTGCTGGAGCTGCGCCCCGAAACGGTGGGCGACGTGACCACGCTGCTGGACTGGGGGGTGGCGGAGGTGGTCGACACCGGCCCCGAGTCCACGCCGCGCGCCATCCACGCGCGGCTGCGCCAGGCGCACGCGCGCCCGCTCAAGCGAAGGCTGGAGCGGGCGCTCTCCGGCTACGTGGGTACGGAGGCGCGCGACCTGCTGCTGGGGGCGGCCGAGGTGGCCGTGGAAGGGGGAGGCGCCCCGGAGCTGGCGCGGGCGCTGAAGGTGGCGCCACGCACCCTCACCGAGAAGTGCACCCGCGCCGACGTCCCGCCGCCGCGCCAGGTGCAGGCGTGGATGCGCGTGCTCCTCGCCTGCATGCTGCTGGACGACCCCGGGCGGACGGCCTACGCCACCGCCTACGCCTGCGGCTACTCCACTGACCGGTCGCTGCGCCGGGCGGTGGGCTCGTTCCTGGGGGCCGACGCCACCACGCTGCGGCGCGGCGGCGCCTTCGTCCGGGCGGCGAGGGCGTTCAACGAGGTGCTGCGGGAGCTGCGCGAGGAGGGACGCGAGCTGCGCCACACCGAGCGGACGGCGGAGCGCGAGGGCTGAGACGGCCGCCCTCTAGCGGGCGGCCGGCGCGTGCGGAGGTCGAGGTCGTGCGAGAGCGCCAACGGCGCGGGGGAGGCTATCCCTCCGCGCCGTCGACCATTTCCGCGAGCCACACCGGCCTCGCGGTGTTGGTGTCGCGGCAGCGCCGCTCCACCACCTCGAGGATGTCGTTCACGGTCGCTTCGCGCTGGCTCGGGGGGTGGTGCTTCACGAGCAGCGACAGGGCCGCGCTGGCCGACTCGGTGCTGAGCTCCGCGTTCCGGTTCTGGATCTCGCGGACGTACCACTCGGTGAGCTTCCGCGTGGTCTTCACGTACGGGTCTGCCCCGTCGATGAAGCCGCGGAGCCCGGTGGGGCTCATCCCGATGTCACGGGCGGCATGGCGGAGCGAAGTGGCATCGACGTAGAGCCTGGCCGCTTCGCGGAGCGTCTCGACAGACGCCCCGTCCTTAGGCGACGCCATCTGCAGGGGCAGCCGTTTCTACCGCAGCGGTGCGGTGTGTCCAATTGAGAAAA
>DASYJZ010000018.1:0-11389 GCA_035995965.1 Longimicrobium sp.
CGTCCAGCAGCGCCCGGTCCGGCGCGATCAGCCGCTGGATGTCGCCGTACAGCGCGGAGCTGTGGGCCGCCTCGTCGAAGGTCGCGTCGGCCGCGTCGGCCACCTCCTGCATGAGCGCCGCGGCCTGCAGCACTCCGGCCAGCCGCACGCCGAACGCATCCAGCTGTCCGGTCGGGCTGGCCGCCATCGCGTCGAGCGCGGCGGGGAGCGTGGTGCCGAGCAGCGAGTTCCCCGCCTTGAGGTGGTGGTCGAGAAAGGAGAGCGGGGCGCCGAAGGTGAACGAGTCCAGCCACAGGGAAAGCCGGGCGAGCTCCACCGCCATGGGGTTCAGGTCCACGCCGTAGATGCAGCGCTTCACCACCAGCCGCCGCAGCAGGTGCGCGTCCTTCAGGCGCTCCGGGTCGATCGTGATCCCCTGCTCGCGGAGGTCCTCCACGATGTGGGTCCGCATCGCCGAGATCTCGCGGAAGACGGGGTTGCCGGGGAACCCGTGCAGCCGGACGATGACCTGCTCGGTGATCCAGTCGGTGGCGTCGACCAGGAAGTGCCCGCTCCCCATGGCTGGGTCGCAGACGCGCATCCCGAGCAGCGAGTCCACGGCCGCTCGCTCCAGCGCGGGCAGCCGGCGCAGCACGTCGGTGGCCTCGGCCGTCCACCGGCCGCCGTCCGCGCGGTCGGGATTCTCGGCCAGCTTCGACTGCGCGGCCGCGAGCCGCTCCTGCAGCGGCGCGATCTCGTGCATGGCCGCGCGGAAGCGCTCGGCCCGTTCCTCCAGCACCGGCCCGAGCGCGCTGTCGATCATGTAGCGCACGATGAACGGCGGGGTGTAGTACGAGCCCGAGCCGTGCCGGCGCGCCTTGTCCCGGTGGAGATGGGCCTCTCCGTCGTCGCCGATGCGCAGCTCGTATTCGAGCAGCCCCTCGTAGATCGAGCCGAGCTGCTGGACGCTGAGCGACCCGTAGTCGATGAAGTGCCCGTCCGCGTCGCGCGTCAGCCGCTCCAGCGCCGGGAACAGGAAGGCGTCGGCGAGCCCGTGCGAGGCGAAGAAGGCGTTGTGCGGATGAGCGGTGCTGAACAGTCCCCCGTTGTACCGAGGCACGTTCAGCCCCGGGTCGCCGCGGTCCAGGATGCGGAAGAGCGCCACCAGGTCGCTCCACAGGTCGGCCGCCACCTCGCTGAGCCGGTACCCGCGCGAGAGTGCCTCCGCCACACGGCGCCGGACGCCGACCATCCCGTACCGCCCGTAGCCCTGCTCCTCGTCCACGGGCAGGAGCCCACGCGCCTCGGCGTACAGCACGAACAGGAGCCGGTACAGCAGGCGGAGCGTGCCCTCATACACCTCGCGCAGCGCCGCGGGAGATTCGTCGTGCACCCCCGTCTCCCTGCGCCAGCGGACGAATCCGCGCGCCAGGTGCGGGAACACCTCCTCGTAGATGCGCGTCTTCAGCCGCGCCTCGAGCGTGGCCCCGTACCGGATCGACCCGTCCAGCATGCGGTCGAGGAACGACTCGCCGGTGGCGGCGTCGCTCCGGAACGCCGCCGCGCGGAAGAAGAGGTAGAACCAGCGGAACGCGGCCTGGTCGCGCGCTTCCAGCATCCGCTCCAGGTCGACGGCGAAGTAGGTGTCCACGCGCGACCGGGCGCGCATGGCGTAGAGCCGCCACTCCTTGCCGTTGGTGAGAATCCCCCAGTCCACGCCCGTGGCCACCAGGTAGGCGACGATCTGGAAGCTGGGGTTCGCGTTGCTCAGGCCGTTGCGGGCGTCCTTCACCTCGCGGTCCAGCGGCCGTGCCCAGTACTTGGCGTCGGCCACCGCCGCGGCCGTATCGAACCCGCCCGACCCGTTGCCGGCCGCCTTGGCCGCGGGGCTGGTGAAGAGCAGGTAGTCGGGCCGGTTCCGTCGGCCGAACAGCGGTGCGTCGGGTTGAACCGAGTAGCTCCAGCCGAGCACGTGCGCGAGAATGGGCCGGACCCACTCCTCCTCCGTCTGCGCCTCGTTGAGTCGCGGAAGCAGATCGCGCCGGGCGGTGAACAGCTCGAGGGCGTGGTTCCAGGCGCCGTCCACCTCCTCCAGCCACTCGGGGTGCTCGCGCGCCCCGGTGGCCAGGTAGTGGTCGGAGAAGAGGTTGCGGTTCTCGTAGGGTGCGGTGGCCGCCGCCTGTGCGTCTTTCGTTGCGACCATCGGAGCTATATGCCAACGCCAGGGTATCGGACAAAAGGGACAGACACTTCAAGATAAACGAATAGGGACAAAGAGGACAACAAGGCGCGTACGTACACGGTTCGGACGCGAAAAAACGGGAGCGGGGAAGCCCTGTTCGGCTTCCCCGCTCCCGTTTGCGTGATCTACAACGTGGTTCGTCGCAGTCCTCGCCTGTGTAGCCGGGCAGTACGGCTGATCGCGCGGGTCGACGTCGCGCTCGTGCTCGGCGACCGTCCGCTCACCTCACCCCGGCCCACCGATCCCACGGTGGTCGAGGTATCACCGCGACCCCTGCAGCAGCTTGTCGATCTTCGTCCACTCCTCCGCCAGGTCGGCGCGGTCGTCGGCATCGAGCTGCTCGCCGCCGTTGGAGCCGTCGCTCTCCTTCATCAGCTTCATCAGGCGGTCGCGTCGCTGTTCCAGCTTCGCACGGTCGGTCGCCGTCAACGTGTTTCCGTCCGCCATCATCCCCCCTCGATGCGGTGAGTGAGCTCCAATCGTCGCCACTTCTCTGCCAGTCCCGCGGCCGAAACGAATCGGCCCCGGCGGCGGCGTCAATCCGCCGCGACCGTCTCCTCCGTCTCGACCTCAGTCCCGTCCAGCACAGGGAGATACACCTCGCTCCCGCGCTCGCGGAACTCCGCGCTCTTCGCGGCCATCCCGGCCTCGGCGGCCTCGAGCTGCGCCGCGTAGTCGCGCACGTCCTGCGTGATCTTCATCGAGCAGAACTTGGGGCCGCACATGCTGCAGAAGTGCGCGATCTTGGCGCCCTCGGCCGGCAGCGTCTCGTCGTGGTAGGCGAGCGCCGTCACCGGGTCGAGGGCCAGGTTGAACTGGTCGCGCCAGCGGAACTCGAAGCGCGCCTTGGAGAGCGCGTCGTCCCACGCCTGCGCCCGCGGGTGGCCCTTGGCCAGGTCGGCCGCGTGCGCCGCGATCTTGTAGGTGATCACCCCCGTCTTCACGTCGTCGCGGTTGGGGAGCCCCAGGTGCTCCTTCGGCGTCACGTAGCAGAGCATCGCCGTGCCGTACCAGCCGATCTGCGCCGCGCCGATGGCGCTGGTGATGTGGTCGTACCCCGGCGCGATGTCCGTGGTCAGCGGCCCGAGGGTGTAGAACGGCGCCTCCTGGCACCACTCGAGCTGCTTGTCCATGTTCTCCTTGATCAGGTGCATCGGGATGTGCCCCGGCCCCTCGTTCATGGTCTGCACGTCGAACTCCCAGGCGATGCGGTTCAGCTCGCCCTGCGTGCGCAGCTCGGCGAACTGCGCCTCGTCGTTGGCGTCGTAGATGGAGCCCGGGCGCAGCCCGTCGCCCAGCGAGAAGCTCACGTCGTACGCGCGCATGATCTCGCAGATCTCGCGGAAGTGCGTGTACAGGAAGCTCTCGCGGTGGTGCGCCAGGCACCACTTGGCGATGATCGACCCGCCGCGGCTCACGATCCCCGTCATCCGCTTGGCCGTCATGGGGATGTAGCGCAGCAGCACCCCGGCGTGCACGGTGAAGTAGTCCACCCCCTGCTCCGCCTGCTCGATCAGCGTGTCGCGGTACAGCTCCCAGGTGAGCTCCTCGGGGACGCCGCCCACCTTCTCCAGCGCCTGGTAGATGGGCACCGTGCCGATCGGCACCGGCGAGTTGCGGATGATCCACTCGCGCGTCTCGTGGATGTTCGTCCCCGTCGACAGGTCCATCACCGTGTCCGCGCCCCAGAGCGTGGCCCAGCGCAGCTTCTCCACCTCCTCCTCGATGGACGAGGAGACGGCCGAGTTCCCGATGTTGGCGTTGATCTTCACCTTGAACGCCCGCCCGATGATCATCGGCTCGAGCTCGGGGTGGTTGATGTTGGCGGGGATGATGGCCCGCCCGCGCGCCACTTCGTCGCGCACGAAGGCGGGGTCCATCCCCTCGCGCAGCGCCACGAACTCCATCTCCGGCGTCACCTCGCCGCGCCGCGCGAAGTACATCTGCGTCACCGGCCCCTGGCCGCGCAGCGTGGGGCGCCGCAGCGACGCCGGCAGCTCGGCCGTGCTCGTCCTCGCCATGGGCCGGTAGCTGCGCTCCACGCCGGACACGTCGCGCGCGCGGATCCACCCGGCGCGCACGGAGGGCACGCCCAGGCGCACGTCGCCGCCCTGCGGCCCGCTGGTATCGTACACGCGCAGCGGCGGCTCGCCGCCCGAGAGGGCGATCTCGCGCATCGGCACCCGGATGCCGTGGCGCCCCTCCACGTACACCTTGCGGGAGCTGGGAAAGGCGTCGCCGTAGTCGCCGGCGGACGGGGCGGGGGTGCGGACGTCGGGCATGAGGCTCTCCTCCGGTGCTGCGGCTGCGGGAGATCGAACCGGATCTGACGGGGTGCGACGCGAAAAGGCGCCGCCCGGAACCCGGGTGGCGCCTTGAGACGACTGGACCTTCGGCAGATGGAAGGCCGGCCGCCGTCGACGACACGCCGCGCTCCCTCCGCCGGTGTGATCCGGATCAGGTTCCAAGGGACTGTCTCAATCCCGGCTCGCGGGATACCCCTGGCGGCTGCATCACCAAGCTACCGACTGCGTTGCCCGCGCACCAGTGCCCCGTAACCGCAGTCGACAGGGGCCCGGAGGAAGTTTCCGGGATGCTTCATCTGCCAGTCCTTCCTTCGTCGGAGCCACGTCCGGAACGAACCGGCTGACGCAAAACGATTAACGCACCGAGGACCAAAACACTCGTCAGTACGAAAGCAATGATCCCGAAAAGCCAGATCAGTCCTGCCCTGTCGAGGGTCGTGATCATTCTGCTGTTCAACATCGCTGCCAGCAATACTGCAATCGGGAGGCTGAAAGCCCATGCTACAAATTGAAGCGGCTCCTTTACGGAGAGCGCGAGCTTCAGCCAACCTGTGTCATTGGAGTTGCGCATGAGGGCCACCTGAAACGTTGTAAGTCGCATCAACTCCGCGCGGAATGGCGCTAGAGTAGCTAGACGATGCCTTCAAGAGCAGAACAGGGCGACTCGCCCCCAAAGGGCCCTCAGAGCCGAATGCTGCCGTCGAGGATCCGTGCGTCAGTTTCCGCCGACCAGGATGATCCCGCCGCGGCTCGTGCTGTCCGGCGCCACACCCGGATCGGCGGCCGGGTCGGACGACGTGGTGGTGCCTGCCGGCGGCGTGCTGTCCGTCGGCACGGCGTTCCCGCCCACGAGGATGATGCCGCCGTCGTGGCGGGCCTCCGCGGGCGAGAATGGGGTGTCGGACCCTCCGGGGGAGCAGGCGGCGAAGAGAACCGGCACGGCGAAGAGCGACAACACGCGCGAGAACCGGCTCATCTCGACCTTCCTTTGCTGCTGCGGCGGTTGCTACGGGTCCAGTGGACGGGTCAAAGGGCAAGGTCCGTGCCCCGTTCTTCCACACCGGATCCGCCACGTACCCGCGCCGCAGCGCTCTCCCGCCATCGTGCACCAATGCGCGATCGTGAAACGGCTTACCTTTCTGCCGAGGGTGGAAAAGTCTGCGTTTCGGAGGCGGCGAGAGCATCCGCTACATCGCGTGCATGGCCGTCGGCGCCCAGGGCGCGGTAGAGCTCACCGGCGCTGCGCAACGCCGCCCGGGCCTCCTCCGCGCGCGACTGCGCCGCGCGCAGCAGCGCCAACTCGCGAAAGGCCGCCGCGCGCTCCAGCGACGGCTCCGCGGCGAGCTCCAGCGCCCGCTGCAAGTGCGCTTCCGCGTCCTCTCGGTCTCCGCCCACACGCGCGAGGCGAGAACGCAGCCGCTCCACGTTGGCCATCGCGAAACGATCACCCACTGCGGCGGCCAGCGCCGCTCCACGCGCGAGCGTCTCCGCCGCCAGCCGGGTCTCGCCGATCTCGATGAGCGGCTCTGCGCGGTTGCCGTAGAGGTTCGCCAGGATGGCGGACTGCGACAGCCGCTCGGCCAACTCGATCCCGCGGGCGAAGTAGATCTCCGCCTCCAGCCACTCGCGCAGGTCCCCGCAGACGATCCCCAGGTTGTTGTAGGCGAGCACCGCGTTCCCCGCGTTCCCGGAGCGGACGAAGGCACCAATGCTTTCGAGGTAGAGTGAGCGCGCCTCGCGCAGGTTTCCCCGCCAATACGCGACCCCGCCCGCGTTCTGCACCGCCAGCCCCGCGAGGTCGTCGTCGCCGAGGTCGAGCGCCAGTTCCAGCGCCCGGCGATACTGCTCGCCGGCTCCGTCCCAGTCGCGCTGTCGATAGCGGATGATACCCAGCACGTTCACCGCCCGAGCCGCGGCCTGCGGAAAGCCGGCCCGCTCGGCGATCTCTCGACTCAACTCCACCAGCTCGGCCGCCTCGTCGAAGCGCTCCTCCTGCACCAGCACGCGGGCCTGCCCGCGGAGCGCGTCCGCCGCCTGCGCCACGTCCCGCGCGAGCACCGCCGCCCGAAAGGAGAGCGCATACAGGCGGGCGGCAGCCTCCCATCGCCCCAGCTGCTCCTGCTCCAGGGCCTCTGCGGCGGCGGTCTGCGCGGTTCCCGCGCGCGGCTCAACCACCGTCATCGTTCCGCACCGGGAGACGCAGGATGAAGGTGGAGCCGTGGCCCAGCTCGCTCTCGACCGTCAGGTCGCCCCCCAGCAGGCGCGCGAGCTTGCGCGAGATCGGAAGCCCGAGCCCCGTCCCGCCGCGCGAGGTCGCGCCCACGATCTGCTCGAACTCGTGGAAGATCCGCTCCTGGTTCTCCGGCGCGATCCCCGGCCCGGTGTCGGCGACGCGCAGCTCCACCCACCCGTGCGCCGCGCCGTCGCCGTGCGCGGCCGAGACTGTAACCCGTCCTTCGTCGGTGAACTTCACGGCGTTGGAGAGGAGGTTGATCAGGATCTGGCGCACGCGGTCCGCGTCGGTGTGCACGTTGGGGAGGGGAGGCCACGGCTCCACCTCCACCGCGATCCGGCGCGCGGCGGCGAGCGGCTCGATGGTGGCCAGCGCCTCTTCCACGATCGCGCGCATGCGGGCGGGAACGACGACGAGCTCCAGCTTTCCGGCCTGGAGCTTGGAGAGGTCCAGAACGTCGTTCACCAGGTGCAGCAGAGTGCGCGTGGAGCGCTGCGCCCGCTCCAGGAACGAGCGCGCGGGGGCCGGCACCTCGCCGACCACCCCTTCGAGCAGGAGGCTCTGGTAGCCCAGGATCGAGTTGAGCGGCGTGCGCAGCTCGTGGCTCATCGAGGCGAAGAAGCGGTCCTTTGCCTCGGTGGTCCAGCGCAGCTCCTCGTTCGCGCGCTCCATCTCGCGCGTGCGCTGCGCCAGCGCGCCGTGCAGCCGCGCGTTGCTGATGGCGACGGCGGCGTGCCCGGCCAGCGTGAGCGCCAGCCGGGTGTCGCGCGGCGCCAGGTCGTACGGGCGCCGGTAGCCGATCACCAGCGCGCCGAAGGTCTCGCCGAACAGCGCCAGCGGCACCCCCAGCCCCACGCGCATCCCTTCCGCGGCGTGGTACGGCTCGGGGACGGCGCCGGAAGCCGCGTCCGCCTGCAGCGTCAGCGGCTTCCGCGCCTCGGCCACCCTCGCGGCGAACGGGTCGTCAGACGGCGCGTCGGCGTGCAGCCCGACTGCGGCCACCGTGCGGATGCGCTCGTCCGCCAGGGTGTTCACCGTCACGTAGTGCGCGCCGAGCAGCGTGCGGGTGAAGCGCGCGACCAGCGTGAGCACCTCGTCGGGGTCGAGCGTCCGGTTGGCCGCGAGGCCCAGCACGTGCAGCGCCTCGCTCTCCTCCGCCCGCTGCCGGAGCAGGTCGCGCTCCTCCACCACCTGCCGGAAGCGCCGGTCGAGCTCCACCACCTGCGCGAACGCCCGCGCGAATCCCTCCCACGCCGGGACGTCCGCGAACGCGCCCACCGGCCCCGTCAGCACCAGCACGCCCGCGTCGCCCCCGAGCGGCGCGATCAGCGCCTCGCCGTCGGACCGGTCTCCGCTGCCGCCGTCGGGAAGCGGGCGCACGGCCCATTCCGACGCTTCGGCGGCGGCCGCCGAAAGCAGAGGTGGCAGCTGTGCGTCCTCGGGCCATGCACCAGCGGCGGCCCCTTCAGCACTGAGCCAGACGACCTTCCGCACTCCGGCGGATTCGGACAGCCAGCCGCCCAGGCCGCGCAGCGCGGCGTCCGGACCGCTGCTATCGTACACCAGAAGGGTCGCGTCCCGAACGTCCATGGAGCCGGGATGAAGAGGAGACGAACGCGGCAGTCGCGTGCGGGGCTGGATTCCGCGGAGTGGGCGGGGTGAAGAACAGAAGGTAGCACACGACCCCGGCGGGAACAATCGGCGGGAAAGCCGCGCCGTCCGACGATCCAACCCGTTCTGCCGTCCGTGGTCAGCTCGTCCTGCCGGCGTAGAAAACGAGCCCCGACCAGCGTTGCGCAACCGGGGAGCTGGTGTTCGTCTGACACGGTGTGGAGGACCAGCGGGTTCTTCCCACCGCGCACGTCACTCGAATGCCAGCCTGTGCATCCTCCTGACAGTGAGCGCCCAAACTGCAGCACAACTTTGGTGCAGAAGGCCCAACGTGGCGGGAAACATTCGATTTATGGGCGCTCGCGTCGGACGCGGGGCTGCGGTTTGAGAATAGTTTCCGCCGCGGACAGGAGAACTCTCCGCGTCTACCCCCCCAACTCAGAGGACCCCGATGAAGATCCGCTTCGTGATCGCCGCGGCCGTCGTTGCCGCCGCTGCCGCATGCTCCAGCACGCCCACCACCGTCGTCCCGCGCCAGCCGAGCTCGATCCTCCGTGACGGTGGCACGCCCCCGCCTCCCGATACCACCCTCACCCGCGGCGGGGGCGGGCTTGGTTCCGGGGGCTGAGCCGCGGCTACACTCCGGCGGCGATTCCTCCGAGCGCGGCCACGAAGTCGGTGGCGAGCACCTCGGCCGCACTCGAGTCCGGCGCCGCTTCGGAGACGAAGACGTACCTGTTCTGGACCGAGTCCAGCGCAGCCTCGGTGGCGAGGAGCACGCGGCCCTCGCTTCGCTGCCGCGCGATGTTCACGGCGCGCGTACCTACGTCCTGCGCAAGCTCCCACTCGCCGAGATTGGCCGCCCCGTAGACCACGCCGAGCAGTGCACGAGCCGCGGTTTCACGAGCGCCGTCACGCTCGGCAAGGAGCCGTGTTTCAGCTGCCGCGGTGAGGAAAAGCTCACGGTTGCCGAGTCCGGCGGCCGCACGGGCGATGAGGCCGAGCACCACCGCGCGCTCCGAATCATCCACCATGTGAGGCACCAGGGCCTGCGCCACCTTCAGAGCCCGCGCGAAGTAGCCCTGCAGGGCCCAGTGGTATGCCACGTCGTAGCCGAGGCGCGAGATCCTCTTGTCCTTTGTCCCGTACGCGCGGAAGGCGTTGGCCGCGAGCGCGTCGGCTTCATGCCCGGCCCCGGTCTCTACGGCCGTGAGGAACAGGTCGTGGTACGCACCCCCCACCACGTCGACCAGCCCGTTCCGTTCAGCGGTGTGGAGCGAGCGCAGGTGCGCCCGGCGCGCGGCGGGGTAGTTGCCGCGCTGCATGTGGAGGTTGCCCATGCCGGTGAAGGCGTTTGCGTAGGACCGCCAGTCCAACGACTGGCGGCCCTGCACCGCCGCGCGCGTGTACCAGCTCTCCGCGCGGTCGTACTCGGCGCGGCGGCGTGCAAGGCGGCCCACCGCGTAGGCGAGCGATGCCGACTCCGGCGCGGCGAGCGCCGCCGCCTGCGAGAACTCGAGCGCGGTGGCGAGCTCGCCGCGCTGCTCGGCCCACACCGCGATCCGGCGGCAGGCGTTCACCAGCCTCAGCAGGTCGACCTCGCCGGGACGCGCGAGCAGCTCGGTGAGGACCGACAGCGGCCCGTGCAGCTCCTGCGGCACGTCGGCGCGAGAGAGATCGGCGGCGCGGCTGCGCGCGGCATCGTCGGGAAACAGGGTCGGGCGCTGCTCCGCCGGGGTCTCGGCCCACAGCGTGACGTTCCGGGCCGAGCGCCACAGGAGCAGGCCCAGGTCGCCGCTGACCTCGTCGAGAATCGAAATACCGTCCACGCGCTCGCTTCCGCGCGTGAGGGCCGGAGGAACGCGCTGTCTCCGGTCGGAGCGCGGCTTCCGCGGACGGTTGACGGCGAGGGTGCGCATGTGGGGCTGAGAAGGGTCGCCAGTGGGCCGGGTAGCTGCGTCGGAGGAAGGCTACCGCCGAAGATAACCGGGCGCAAGCGAAAAGTTCCTGTCCGCCTCCGGACGGGTGCGAGACGCGGTCATTTCGCTGTCGACCGTATGCACAAGGTTGGGAGGCTCGGTCGCTTCCGCCGGCCGCGCGCGCTCCGGATCGGCGGCGGTACGTTCCTCGCCGGGGCACTCCGCGACGATAGACGAACGAGCGTGGCGCTCGGTCACCTTTGCCATGGACGATGGATGGTGGACGAAGAACGGCGCTGGGTGGTCGACTCGATCGAAGACGGAGTCGCCGCCCTCGAGGAAGACGGTGCGCGCATGCTGTACGTGCCGGCGTGGCTCCTTCCCGGCGCCGCGCGCGAGGGAGACGTGCTTCGCGTGTCGCGGCGCGATGAGGGCGCGGCGGCGGCGCTGCGGATCGAGGTGGACACGGCCGCGACGAAGGAGGCACTTGGCCGCTCGCGGGAGCAGGTGAGCCGGCTGTCGCGGAACGATCCCGGCGGTGACCTCGTCATCTGAGTCTCAGGCGAAGGTGGACCCGCCGCGTCAGAGGCCGCGGCCGCGCCACGGCTCGTTCGCCTCCAGGCAGTCCATCAGCTCGATATAGACGCGCCGCGCCGCCTCGGTGAACTCCTCGTCCGAGGCGTGCTCGTGACGCCGCAGGGACGTGCGGATGCGCTCGGAGAGCGAACCCGTCTCGATCACCCGTCCCACCAGCTCCAGGTACGCCGCCTCGTCCCTGCGGGCGGTCTTGCGCGCCTCCGCCAGCAGTGCGCGCAGGACGGCCCGCGCCTCCGCGCGCCCGTTCTCGTCGCGCTCCGCCGCGAAGTGCGGCGCGGCGACCCGGGCGGCGGACCCGTCGCGGACGGTCGCGCGGAAGTCCTGCACCAGCACCGCGTGCGGCGGCAGCTCGATCTTCCCCGCGAGCACCCGCCGGGTGAGGTGCTTGAGCGCCGCGCGGACGAAGGCGGCGATGGCGGCGTCCAGCTTCACGCACTCCTGCGTGTCGAGCACCCGCACCTCCATGGCGCGCCGCGAGAACTTGAAGACGGCGCCGCGGGCG
>DASYJZ010000019.1:0-8627 GCA_035995965.1 Longimicrobium sp.
CGCCGCCGCCGGCCGCGGGGACGGCGACGGCCTTCGTGCCGTTGGCGGGGATGGCCCCGGTGTCCCACGAGCCGTCGGCGGCGGTGGCGGTGTGCGGCACGGCGTCGTGGTTCACGAACACCAGCGTATCCCCCGGCCGCGCCGCCTGCGCGGCGGGCGAAAAGACGAACGCGCGGATCTCGACCTGGTGCCGCGCCGGCGCGCGGGCGCCCCCCGCGCACGCGCCGGCCGCCGCGGCGAGGGCCGCCGCCGCGACCGCCCCGCGCGTCCCTCGCCGCATCGTCATCAGCTCCCCTGCAGCTGCTTCTGGAGGTTCTTCGCCATCTCCAGGTGCGCGGCCACGGCGGGGCGGGTCTGCTGGAGGAGCGCCTTCAACTCGGCGTTCTGCGCGTTGGGGATCAGCGTCTGGTCCAGCGCGTCGAGCACCGTCTGGTGGTACTCCACCTCGTGGTCGATGTAGGCGCGGTCGAACGCGGCCCCGCTCAGCCCGTTCATCTGCGTGCGCGCCTGCTCGCCGCCCTGGGTGAGCTGGCGGCTGGTGGGGCTCTCCTCCGGCGTCAGGTTCAGCCGGCCGGCGAGCGCCACCGCCTGCTTGTTCACCCCGCCGTGGTCCGCCACCATCGTCTCCCCGAACTTCTTCACGTCCGCGTTCGTCCCCTTCTGTTGCGCGATCGCTCCGCCCGTGCTGTCGACGGTGTTCGCCGCCAGCACGATGGCCGCGATCTGCGCGTCGCTGACGCCGCCCGCGGGGGCTGCCGCCGGTTCCGCGGCGGAGGGCGGCGGCGGGGGAGACACCACGGCGGTGGTGTCGGTCCCGCCGGCGGCGGTGTCCGAGTCCTTCTTGCAGGCCACCATCACCAGGGTCGGCGCCAGCAGGGCGAGGGCGAGCGTGCGGGTGCTGCGGTTCATCTGCGTTCCTCCGTAGAGTGTGAAATGCCGTACTGCGGGCCGTTGATGCGCCGGAAGCGCGGCGGGCGGATTCGCCCGCGGTGCGCCGCGCCGAACAATGTGCGCAGGTGCGGAGCGATTTGTCAACAATTCTATTGACTTGCTGGACGAAGCACTGCGGAACGGTTAGACTTCGCCTTCAAAAGGAGGCTGGATGGAGGCGATTCGCTGGAAGGACCGGATGCTCGGCAGCACCCGCGGGCGCGTCATCGCGCTGCTGCGGCGCGGCCCGCGCACGGTGAACGAGCTGGCGGACGACCTGGCGCTCACCGACAACGCCATCCGCACGCACCTGTCGGCGCTGGAGCGCGACGGGCTGGCGGCGTTCGCGGGGCTGCGGCGGGGCGTCGGCAAGCCCGCGCACCTCTTCGCGCTCACCCCCGAGGCGGAGACGCTCTTCCCGCGCGCCTACGCGGTGGTGCTGCGCACGGTGCTGGACGTGGTGCGGCGCTCGCAGCCGCCGGGCGAGGTGAACGCGCTGGTGGCCGAGGTGGGGCGGCGCCTGGCCGAGCCGTTCGCGCGCGCCGCCGGAGACCCCGCCAGCCGCGCCGAGGCGGCAGTTGCCGTGCTGGCGGAGCTCGGCGGCGTCGCCGAGGCGCGCGTGGACGGGGATCTGGTCACCATCCGCGGCTTCGGCTGCCCGCTGCGCGAGGCGGTGGACGGCCACCCCGACGTCTGCCGCATCGCCGCCGCGCTCCTCACCGAGGTGGTGGGCCACGAGGTGACGGAGTGCTGCGACCGCGGCGACGCCCCGAGCTGCCGCTTCACCTTCGCGGCGTGATCGAGACGCAGAGAAAGCCCTTGCGGCTCTCTGCGTCTCCGCTTCTGTGCGTGAGATGCCCGTTGGCTCAGTCCGGGTACAAACGATACCGCGCCTGCATCCTGCGCCAGGCCTCCAGCTCCTCGTGCCAGCGGCGCTGGATGGTGCGCGGGTCGTCGCCGCGCTGGAAGGCGGCCATCGCCCACTTCGAGCCGAGCATCTGCGTCATCCCCGGCGGGTCCTCGACCCTGAACTGCTGCGGGTGCAGCCGCCTGATCTCCGTCAGCAGCGCCAGCGTGGCGAAGGGCACGTCGAACTTCTCCCGGTCCGTCACCGTCCAGCGGATCATGTGGTGCGGCTGCCCGCCGCGCGGGGTCACCGTCACGCTGTCCAGCCGCACGCCGTCCAGGTCGTACTTCCGCATCGCCGCGATCACCCTCCCTGCGTCCATCCAGGGCGCGCCCAGGTAGGAGAAGGGCGCGTCCGTGCCGCGCCCCACGCTCAGGTTGGTGGCCTCGGCCAGCACCAGGCCGCTGTACTTCAGCGCCGCGTCGAGCGAGCGGATGTTGGGCGACGGGTTCACCCACGGCAGCCCGGTGTGGTCGAACCACTCGTCGCCCTCCCACCCGGCGGCGGGGACCACGTGCAGGTCGGCGCCCAGGTGGAACTCGGCGTTCACGTAGCGCGCGATCTCGCCCGCCGTCATCCCGTGGCGAAGCGGGACAGGGTAGAGGCCGGTGATGGGCTGGCCGATGCGCTCGGCGCGGATCTCCGCCGCCATCATCGGCCCCTGCGCCCGGCGGGTGATGGGGTTCGGCCGGTCGAGCACCACGAAGGGGATGTGCCGCTGGGCCGCCGCCTCCATCGCCATCGCCATCGTCCAGACGAAGGTGTACGGCCGCGCGCCGATGTCCTGGATGTCGAAGAGGAGCACGTCGAGCCCCGCGAGCATCTCCTGCGTGGGCTTCTGCGTGCGCCCGTAGAGCGAGTAGACGGGGACGCCGGTGGCGCTGTCGCGCTGGTTCTCGATCCGCTCGCCCCCCTCGATGTTCCCCCGCACCCCGTGCTCGGGGCCGAAGAGCGCCACCAGCCGCACTCCGGGCGCGCGCGCCAGCACGTCCACCGCATGCTCGCCGCGGGAGGTGACGGCGGTCTGGTTGGTGATCAGCCCCACGCGCTTCCCGCGGACCAGGTGCAGCGAGTCGCGCACCAGCACCTCGAGCCCCGGGAGCACCGGCGACGACGCCGAGGCCATCGCGGCGCTCCCCGAGCCGGCGGGGCGCGGCAGGGTGTCGGCGGCGCCGTCGCGCTGCGGCGGGCCGGCGCTGCGGCACGCCGCGGCCAGGGCGACGGCCAGCGCGGCGGAGAGGCGGATCCGGGTCGATTGGCGATGCATGGGGGCCGCGGGTAAGTTGCCGGTGCGTGGCACGGTACACGCAGGCTGCGCGCTCGCGCCGGCCCGCGGAAGTGCCTGGATGTGGAGTGCGGCGGCTGCGAAAGCCGGGCCACGGACCGAAGCCGGGCGGTTGAAACCGCGGCAGCAACTGCCCGAAGTCCGCCTTCACGGACTGGCCTTCGTGCGGCCGGGGCTGTGGCGCGCGACACGGGGGACTGCTCGTCCGAGGCCGCAACATCGACGGCTTTGCACTGTGGTGTGGCGGTCGGGAGTCCGCGAAGGCGGACTTTGGGCCGTTGTAGCCCCGGGTTTCCAACCCGGGGGAACGAGGCCTGCCGGCGGTGGTGCTCAGGAGCACGCGACGGGCTTCCGCGGCTGCCCTCGGCCGGGACACATGGACGGAGACAGGGGAGAGGGTCGGATTTGAGCGAGAGATTCCGTCCGGCGCGGCCGGACGAGCTGGAAGAGGTGTCGCGGCTGCAGGCGCACAGCTTCCCCGCGCCGGGGCGCGGCCACACCTGGTGGATGGACTTCCTGAAGGACGGCCCGCACGGGGGGCTGGAGGCGCTCTGGGTGGCCGAGGACGACGGCCGCCTGGTGGGCGCCTGCCAGCTCCTCTGGCTGCGCCAGTGGATCGCCGGCGCCGCCCTCCCGGTCACCGGCGTGGCCGCCGTCGCCATCTCCCCCACGCACCGGCGCCGCGGGCTGGCGCAGCGGATGCTCACCGCCGGCTTCGAGCACGCCCGCGAGCGCGGCGACGTGGGCTCGGCGCTCTTCCCCTTCCGCGCGAGCTTCTACGAGGACCTGGGCTACGGCCTGGCCGGAGAGGCGCACCAGTACCAGCTCCCCGCCGCGCTCCTGCCGGACGACAGGGCGGAGCGGATGAAGGTGCGGCTGGTCGACGCGGCCGAGGACTTCGACGCGATGAAGGCGGTGTACGCCGAGGCCGCCCGCCTGCTGCAGACCGGCCAACTCGACCGCACCGCGCGCAGCTGGGCCAAGAGCTGGGGGCACGACGACCAGGCGGCGGTGGTCTACTGGAGCGACGACGGGGTGCCCGAGGGCTACTGCATCGTGCGCTACCGCGCCGACCTGCCGCTGGACCGGCGCTACCTGGAGGTGGAGGAGCGCGCCTGGCTCACTATCCAGGCGCAGCGGGGGATCTACGGCTGGCTGAGCACGCTGGGCGACCAGTGGCGCGAGATCGCCTACCGCGCGCACCCGGAAGAGGGCTTCGGCGACCGCATCCGCGAGCCGCGGCTGCCGCTGCTGCAGGCGCCCAGCTGGCGGCTCTGGTTCCCGTCGGCCACGCTGCTGCGCGGCCCCATGTTCCGCGTGCTCGACGTGGCCGACGCGCTGGAGCGGCGCGCGCTCTCCAGCGAGGCCGAGCTCACGCTCAAGCTGGAGATCGAGGACGCCCAGCTCCCCGAGAACCGGGGCCCCTGGCGGGTGCGGATGGAGGGCGGCGCGTTCCAGGTGCAGCCGTGGATCGGCGGCCGCGTGGACGCATCCCTCGCCATGCCGATCCAGACGCTGTCGCGCATCTACATCGGCGCCATCGCCCCCTGGCAGGCGCTCTCCGGGGGGCTCGCCACGCTCGACGGGGCGGACGTGGTGAAGATGCTGGACCGTGCCTTCGAGGTGCCCAAGCCGTGGACGTTCGACCGGTTCTAGAGACGACGGCCGTTTCACGCAGAGACGCAGAGGAAGAGAGAGAACGGATCTTGAAGTTCTCTCCGTTCCTCAGCGTCTCCGTGTGAAACGGCAGTTGTGAACCCAGGGGAGGTGTGACGATGCGGATCACCGGGATGACGGCGCTCGCGGCGCTGGCGCTCGCGGGGTGCGGCGGGGGCGGCGACCAGCCGGGCCAACAGCAGGCGGTGGACGACACCCCGCCGCCCGGGAACTTCAACACCCTGGGCGGCGGCCCCCCGGGCGGTACCCTGGTCATGCTGGCCGAGGGTGACGCCGACAACCTGAATCCCCTGATCTTCGAGGCCACGCAGTCGTCTCAGCTCGTGCACCTCATGTTCCGGGCGATCGGGCGCCGCGACAGCACGCTCAGCAGCTACACGCCCGACTTCGCGGAGCGCTGGGAGGTGAAGGACCCCACGACCGTGATCGTGCACGTGCGGCCCGGGATCAAATGGCACGACGGCGTCTCCATCAGCGCGGGCGACATCGTCTACACCATCCAGATGCAGAAGGACGACAAGATCGCCTCTACCCGGCAGCAGGACATCGAGGGGATCGCATCGGCGCGCGCGGTGGACAGCATGACGGTGGAGGTGAAGCTCTCCAAGCCGGGCCCGTACACCGTCAACTCGCTGCTCGAGGTGGTCCCCGTCCCCAGGCACCTGCTGGACAGCATCCCTCCGGAGAAGATGCGCTTCGCCGCGTTCAACCAGCGGCCGGTGGGGAATGGGCTCTTCCGCTTCGTGCGCTGGAACAAGAACCAGGAGATCGTGGTCGACGCGAACCGCGACGCGCCGCAGCGGCCGTCGCTCGACCGCATCATCGTCCGCGTGGTCCCCGACCCCAGCGCGCGGCTGACCGCGCTGCTGAATGGAGAGGGCGACCTGGACAAGGTCAGCGCCGACCAGCGCCAGCGGCTGCAGGGCGCGCCCAACGTGCGGCTGATGAACGCCGTGCGCGTGCGCCCCGGCTGGATCGTCTGGAATGTGGCCAGGCCGCCGGTGAGCGACCCCGCGGTGCGGCGTGCCTTCCTGATGGCGGTCGACCGGACGCGCCTGGTGCACGGGCTCTTCGGGCCCGAGGGCGAGCCGGCGATCTCGCCCCTCGCGCCCAAGCTGCGCGAGCACAACGCCGACGTGCGGCCCATCCCCTACGACGTGGCGCAGGCGGGGCAGCTGCTGCAGCAGGCCGGCTGGGTAGACGCCAACGGCGACGGCATCCGCGAGAAGGGCGGCCAGCCGCTGCGGCTCGAGGTCGAGTACAGCTCGGCCGACCCGGTGCGGCAGGACCTGCTCGTCGGCATGCAGGACATGGTGAAGCAGGCGGGGATCCAACTGGTGCTGAAGCCGTACGAGCGCACCACCTGGGTGGCGCGGCTGCGCGGGCAGGAGTTCGTGGGCTCGTTCTGGGGATGGGGATGGAGCCCGGGGGTGGTGGGGCCCAACGCGCGCGGCGTGTGGCACTCGGCCAGCATCCCGCCGGGCGGCGCCAACTTCGGGGGATACCGCAACCCGAAGCTCGACGCGCTGCTCGACTCGGTGATCGTGGAGGCCGACACGGGCCGGTCGCGCGGGATGTGGCGCCAGATCGAGCAGACGGTGATCGACGACGCCGTGTACGCGCCGATCTTCTTCGACCCCGAGTACTACGGGGTGAGCTCGCGCTTCCGGGGGGTGAAGTTCCGCGGGCCGGAGTGGTGGGAAGACGTGATCTACTGGTGGATCCCCGAGAACCTGCGCACCCCGCGCGACCGGCAGGTCTCGCAGCCGCCCCGGTAGAACTACGGTCTCTCACAGAGGTCACGGGGGTCACGGGGAATCTCCCTGTGGCCTCTGTGACCCCTGTGAGAGCAATGACTGACTTTCCCTTCCGATGAAGCTTTCCCTGCGCGGCATCCTGGCCACCGTGTTCGTCCTTGGCATGTGCGCGGTGTGCGTGCGCCTCGGCTTCTGGCAGCTCGAGCGGCTGCAGCAGCGGCGGACGCGCAACCACGTGCAGGCACAGGCGCTGCGCATGCCCACGCTCGACTACGACTCGATGACCGCCGAGGCCATCGAGCGCGAGCCCTCACGCTTCCTCAACCGGAAGATGCGCGTCGCCGGCACCTACGACGCGTCCGGCGAGATCGTGCTGCGCGGGCGGGCGGACGACGGGCGGCCGGGGGTGCACCTGGTCACGCCCATCGTCGTCCCCGGCGTGCCGCGGGCGCTGCTGGTGAACCGCGGCTGGGTGCCCTCGCCCGACGCCGCCACCGTCGACGCGCGGCCCTACGCCGAGGCGGGAACGCGGACGGTCGATGGCATCCTGATGGAGATCCCGCGCGGCACGAGGAACGGCGGCGAGCCGGCGGTGCAGCGCGCGCCGGGCGGGCCCCCGACCCCCAGCTACCGGCGCCTCGACCTCGACGTCCTGCGCCGCGTGGAGCGCCGGCCCATCGTTCGCCTCTACCTCCAGCAGCTCCCCGGCGCCGACTCGGCCAGCGGGCGCCCCCCGGTCCGCGTGCCCCTCCAGCCGATGGACAACGGGCCGCACCTGAGCTACGCCTTCCAGTGGTTCAGCTTCGCCGCCATCGGGGTGATCGGCCTCCTCGTCGTCTTCCTCCGCCGGCGCCGGCAGGGCGCGTCCGCGAGCTGATCGCCGCGTCTCTCCTCCGCGCCTGCGCGTGCCGTTTCTTCCCGCTGCGGGGTGCGCATCTTGCACCCGGGAGGGGTCCTTCCCCGCGTGGTTTGGGGATGCGCAGGAAGGGTCACTCAACCGCAGGAGGGTGAGCATGGCACGCTACGGACGGGACTTCGACCGCGACCGCTGGGGGATGCAGGGCGACGAGGGGGCGGGCGGCGGAACGGGCTTCTACGGCGGCGGCGACCGCCTGGGGAACCCCTGGCGTGGGCAGGGCGGCGGCTACGGCGCCGACTACGGCGGCATGGGCTCCGACTCGCAGGGCCAACCCGGCTGGAGCGGCGGCTACCGCGGCGGCCAGAGCGGATTCGGCGGCGGCGGCGGCAGCTACGACAACGACTTCGGCACCGGCGGATGGCACGGCGGCGAGGGCGTGAACTGGAGCCACGGCGGCCGGCTGACCCGGGGCCAGGGCGGCGAGCTCTACAGCGCCGGCGGCTACGGCTACGAGACCGGCGGCTACGGCGGGATGCGCGACTACGGCGGCAACGGCTACGAGACGGGGATGGGGAGCGACCGGGGTGCGCGCGACACCGGGCAGGGCGGCGGCACCGGTCGCGGCGGCGGCTCGCAGCAGCAGGACGAGACGCGGCGGATGCGGGCGGTCGACATCATGACCGAGAACCCCGAGTGCGTGACCCCCGAGTCCTCGCTCGCCGACGCGGCGATGAAGATGCGCGACCTGAACGTCGGCATCATCCCCGTGGTCGACAGCGAGCAGGGGCGCCGCCTGAAGGGCGTGATTACCGACCGCGACATCACCATCCGCGCCGTGGCCGAGGGGATGGACGCGCGCAGCACCAAGGTGGTCGAGGTGATGACCACCGAGGTGGAGAGCTGCAACAAGAACGACACGGTGGGCGACATCCTGCGCGTGATGGAACGCGAGCAGGTGCGCCGCGTGCCGATCACCGACCGCGAGGGTCGCCTGGTGGGGATCGTGGCCCAGGCCGACGTGGTGCGCGACATCGACGGCGAGCGTGGCGAGCACCGCGTGAACGACGCCATCGAGCACATCTCGGAGCCGACGCGCGGCGGGGGGATGGGGCGGCCGAGCCAGTCTCGCGGGTAGCGCCAGCCGTTTCGCCGGTTCGAGTCACCTTTATCTCACGCAGAGCCGCGGAGCCGCAGAGAAAAGATTTGTTCTCT
>DASYJZ010000020.1:0-2555 GCA_035995965.1 Longimicrobium sp.
AAGTTGTCGACCCTGGTGATTGCCTTGGCCATGCGAAACCTTGCCCGCGGGAGGACGACCGACGGTGCGGCCGGGTCGCGGCGGCGGGCAGGATTGCCCGCGCCGGTCGTTCGCCGCGCGCGGCCGCAGGGGGTTTGGAGCGGCCGCGCTACTCCGCCCCCGTTGGGCGAATCGGCTGCCGAGCTCCGGGCCGGCAAAGGGCTATCTGTTCGGGATCTATTTGGAATGTACTCAAGTCCTGCACCTGCGTCAACCACTAAATTGTCTACTTGCAAGCGGTGCGGCGTGGACAGCCGAATATTTTGGAACGGTCGCTCGGGCGGCGGTCCCAGCGATACCGGCGCAAGCGCGTCGCGTCGAGCCGCACGCGGAAACCTGGCGGAGGACTTCTACCGCGCCTTTGGACTGGGCCTCGGCGAGCGCACGGCGCGGCTGCGGCGCGACCTCGACGCGCGCAACGGCGGGTCATGCTTCGGCGCGACCCTGATCGTAAAAAAGGCGAAGGGGATCCAGGTTCCCGGGGCCGGGGTCGATATGGCTGCTGCACAGGCACTTGCTGTATCCGGCCGAGTCTCTGCACCGCTCACAGTTCAGATGTTTGCTTGTGGGAGGAGGAACATCCCGCGAGCTTGCGATCCGGTACCCGGCCGCTGTCCAGCCAGCGCCGGTGTCGCGGCGGCTACGCACCGGCGCCTCCCTCGGCGGCGGCCACGCGCACGGCCCACGCGGCGTGCCTTGGCCTGCACGGACAGGGCGAACACGGTCCTTCGCAGCCGACGCGCAGTAGACGCAACCCACCTATTCTACCGGAGACGCACGCGTGATGAACCTCAAGACCATGGCAGCGGCCCTGCTAGCCGCCGCCGCGGTAGCTCCCGGCCTCCCCTCCCCCGCCGCGGCGCAGTCGCCGGTCCTTCTGGAGGGGCGGTCCGGCTCGCCGCCGGGTGACCGTTTCCGCGTGGACAGCTCGGGCGCTTTCGTGGCATATGGATCCGCGCGCGACGTCGGAAACGGTACCGGCTGCGCCGCCCAGGTTCCGGCCACCGGTCCGGGCACTCGGTTCGAATGGCATCCCTGCCGCGCCGCGCTCCGCTTCGGCCGCGCGATCACCGAATGGGACGACGCGAACATGGACGACTTCACCTTCGCCGGCGGCAACGGCGCAACCGCCAGCGCGCGCGGTGCCTTTGCCTTCGGTGAAAGCGTGACGGTGAGCGGGGTGGCGGGCGCGGGCTTCGGCAACACGGTCACCGTGAGCGGTACCGGCGGCTTCGGCGCGGGCTACATCAGTGTCTGCTCCGGCTTCGGCTGCACCGCGATCGGCTATTCGGTGCGCGCCGGGGGGCTGGGCTCGGTGGCGCTGGGCTACCGCGCCACCGCCAACAACGACTACTCGGTGGCACTGGGCAACCGCGCGTCGAACAACACCCACACCGGCACGATGGTCATGGGCGATGGGACGATCAGCGACTCGGTGCGCAACCAGGCCGACAACGAGTTCCGCATCCGCTACACCGGCGGCATCCGCCTGCGGGTGAGCGCCGCCTCCAACGGCAACACGCCGGGCGCAGTCGCGAACGTGGGCTGCGACCTGACCGTCGCGGTGCCGAGCTGGACCTGCGCGTCCAGCCGCACCCTCAAGGAGAACTACCGCACGGTCGATGGAGAAGACGTGCTGATGCGCCTGCGCGCGCTCCCCATCACCACCTGGAGCATGATCGGCGGCGACCGCAGCGTGCGGCACCTGGGCCCCGTCGCCGAGGACTTCTACCACGCGTACGGCCTCGGCCTGGGCGAGACCACGATCGGCCTGGGCGACATCGACGGCGTGAACCTGGCGGCCGCCAAGGCGCTCGAGGCGCGCACGGCGGAACTGCGGCGGGACCTGGAGGCGCGTACCGCGGAGTTGCGGCGGGACTTCGCCGCGGGCGACGCGGCACACCGCCGGGAGCTGGCGACGCGAGACGCCGAGGCCGCGGCGCTCCGCGGCGAGCTGGCCGAGCTTCGCGCACAGGTGCAGGCGCTCGCCAGGGCGCAGGCGGGGACGACGTCACCCTGACCCGCGCGGCTGGCCCCCCATGCCCCTCTGGCTATCCGCGCCGGAGGCGGCATATTCTATCCGACCGCAGTCACATCCCGCCCCGCGCCGCGCCCTCCCGCGCGCCCCCCTGCCTCTTCCACCCGGAGCACCTCTCGATGACCCTCAAGCATGCCGCCGCGGCACTCCTCGCCGCCGCCACCGCCACCTGGTCGGCCGCCGCCCCCGCGCCCGCGCAGGCCAACATCCTCCTGCAACTCCGCTCCGGGGCGGTGCTCAGCGACCGTTTCCGCGTGGACAGCTCGGGCGCGTTCGTGGCATACGGCTTCGTGCGCGACGTGCTCAGCGGCACCGGCTGCGCCGCGCAGATCCCCGCCACGGGAGCGAGCACCCGCTTCGAGTGGCACCCCTGCCGCGGCTCGGTGCGCTTCGGGCGCGTTCCCACCGGGCAGACCAACTGGGACGACGCGAACATGAACGACTTCACCTTCGCGGGGGGAGACCAGGTGATCGCCAG
>DASYJZ010000021.1:0-10187 GCA_035995965.1 Longimicrobium sp.
GCGCCATCGGCTCCTCCGAGAAAGGGGCGGGTTGGGCCTTGCTCTCGGGATGTAAAGGATACGTCGCCGATTGCGCTCCGTCCAGAACTTTGCTCTGTAATATGGTATAAGGCCGAGATTCGGCCGTAGACCGCCGGACCGCACAGAGATCAGTCGGATGATGGACGGCCCGCCGCGCATAGGGATGCGCGGCGGGCTGCTCTGTCGTGAGGCCGGAGGTGTGTGGGGCGGATGAATCCGCCGCAACAACCCCATGGCGTGTTGGGATACCTGCCTAGAAAGCAAAATGCAGGCGCGAGACCGGAGTTTCACGGCCGCACGCGCACCTTGCTCGCCCGAAACCCCGGTTTCGCACATCCTGCACGGGAGTGGTGACACCGCTTTTGACACCTGATCACCACGCGCATCCCCGTCTCTGGGCCAATCGGCCCGGCGCGGGGGTGCACGCGGCGCCCCACTATGTGGCGGACCCAGCAGCGACGCCACGAGAGTTTAGCGCTCTGCCGAAGCAGGGGACCGTCTACTGGCTCCGGATTACATCACCGAAGACGTTGTTCGTTCCGATCTTCGGCCGTCACTCGATCCCAACGGGGCTCACTCTTTCGGAAGAAGGCGCGCCTCGCCGCTGCGGCAAACGCCCGCCGTGGCTACGGGGCACCTGCGTGGCTCAAGCTGAGCAGGGGAGCATCAGCGTTCAGATGGCAAGGTATTTCGTTATCAAGGGTATTAACTCTGGGTATTGTCGCCAATTTCATCGCTATCATCGTTCCATTCATCGCTTGGTAAACTTCAATTCTAGCGGTGATGCCCGGAGGAAGTTCAAACGAAACCGAACCGTCTTCGTCCTTCGGCGTTATCACGATGTCGTATGGCCCCCAAAAGGCTCCATCGACATTCTGAGCAGCGTACTTGATGTGGAGATAACCCGACGGAACCCGACGGAGTTATCCGGCCTGTTATCGTAGGCATGGCTGGGGGGCTCCTTCGGCGAGGAATTTGAGAGAGTGCACAACGAGGCGTGTTGGAGTCTATTCTGAAACCAATGTTCCGCAACAAACAGTGGCGATACATCTCCTTGTCTCTCCCCAATTTCCCGTCCCTCCCATGCTGGCCAGTTCCCTGGACTTTACCTGGCACCCCAAACTTCCGCGACAAGGATCGGGGAGGGGGCGTTCGCCTTATCCTCGCAAACACACTAGGACTAGGGGGAGCATCGATTGTGGCAACACAGTATCGTGCTCACGGTTTCCAAGATCAACGGCCCGCCTCGGAATGGCACGAACCGGGCCGCGTTCGTACTCAGAAGGCAACTGGGCGGGTGAGCCGCTCTACCCCCACCCTTCGTGGCGACCCAACTCGGCGCGGGCATCGTTGAGACCCTGTGCTCGCTGTACCCGCGCGAACCAGCACTACGGAGCGCTGGATCTGTACACCTGTCGTTACGAGGTTCTCGTGTGTCGCTCGGGGCTGGAGTCCCGTCAAATCGGGCCCTCCGGATCCATGACCAGATCTTCCAATGTGTCAAGCATCTCTTGAGCCCGCCGTCTGGTCAGGCTCTGGCGTTTCTTCTCAAGGTGTATCGCGATGTAGAGGCAGAGCACACCTATTCTGCGCGACCGCCGTGCACGCCCATGCTTCAACCCGCGCGCGCTGGCGCTCTTCACTTTCTGCAGATCTGCGATGCACCATTCTCCCAGGTGCAGATACGGCGACGAGAAATATGGATCTTCATAGATACATTGCGTGAACAGTACCCGAGCAAACTTGTGGTGGCCAGCCTTCAGCAGCACATATGCGTAGGAATCCAGCAGGAACGTCCAGGTCATCGGGACCGCCCTTTCCACCACCGTCGTCACCAGTTCCGGCGGGGTCGTCTCGTGGAGCCCCTGTGCCCGCCAGATGAGCTTCAGAATTTCCCCTCGGCGGCTCACAACGTCCTGTTCCACTGGCTCCTCAGGGACGAGCGGAAGGTCCTCGGCGATCCGGAGCGCCTTCGTGACTAGGGCCAAGAGGCACTTGGGGTCGGTCTCCAGGGCCTTATCCAGGGCCTTATGCATGTCATCCTTCAAGTCAGTGTCCCCGAGGCTAAGGGCCAGATGAAGGTACAGGAACGCTTTCAGGTCGGAGCGACATCCGGGACGTTGGAGCTCGGTATCAACCGTGTTCCGCGCTTCGGCATATCGGCCCTTGATTCGCTGCAGTGACGCCTTCACAATGGCGAGAACCGTAGTCGGATGCCTATTCGCCTCGAGGGATCGCTCGAGGCGCCGCCACCGCTGTTCCGCGTAATCTTTAAGCGCACGGGCCTCTGTCGTTTGGAGCACGATGGCCCTTGGCCCAATACCATCCGCATTCTGGGTGTCCTCGGCCTGGGTGCCCGCCACCAGTTCCGCGATATGCCGGCCGTAGCGTGCCTCCTGAGCTCGCTTGTGCTCCCGGCGTCGCACCACGTAGTGAAGCATGAATCCCACCCCGAAGCCCATCAGGTAGGAGGCCGCATAAGCCCGGGGATGGTATGAGTTCATGGGAAACAGCAACAGGAACATCGTCAGGGCCAGAAACAGGAGCCCACGATATACCTCGACCGACGCGCCCTTCAGGAGGCGAGCGAACATGGCCAGGATCAACATACGCATGATGACTCCCACGACCATTCCTTGCAGCGCGAACTGCAACAGGTCCGTGATTCCTGGCGGTCTCCCCGATATCGGGACGAAAAGGAATGGTATCGAGGCGAGCACGCTGAGCACCATCACCATCCGGGCGACGATCACCCGATTCGCGATCAGCCAAGCCGTGACTTGCGGACGGGCCGTCGCAAGGTACTCACAAGCCCCCACGGCGAAGACCAGAACAAGGGTGAGATATTCCGGCAGGTGATTTTCGAGGATGAAGAGATGGATAACCGGGGCCGGCAGCAGGTACGTCAGAATGCGAACAAAGCTCATCGAAATCGAGGCGTTGAAGTGGGGACCGTTCGTGGATGAACGCGGTCGGAGGGCGGGGAGCCACAGCCTCTGATGGGCCGAACCGCATGGATGGCGAGGACAAGAGATTAAGAGCGGAAGCTTTCCAGAACAAGGATGGTGTAAGAACGACCGGTTGAGAACCATCCCGTCGAGGTAGCTCTGCCCGTCGATGCGGGTGAGTGAGGTAGACGATGTACTTCCAGAGCGCATCGCCCACGCCTCCGTCACGCCAGCGCAGATACGTGGCGTTGTCGAGCGCCACCGCGCCTGTTCGCCCGTCTCCGGATCCCTGCTTTCCAGACCGATGCCCCGCGTTGAATTAGTGTCGCTACGCACGCACGATCTATTACTATTGCTGGCAAGTCGGGTGCGGAGCAGTGCCGCCGCTGCGCTACGTGCGCGAAGCAGCGCTCGCGGGCAAGCTTCCGCCGCGCGCGCAAACCCGCGCCCGCGTGCGCCAAGGCAGACACGCGCTCGTGGGGCAGCTCACGCGCGTCCTCGTCAACCTGCACCAGCTCGCGCGCGTTGCCGAGAATGAGGAAGCGGGCGGCCCCACCTTGGCGCTCGAAAGCACCATCGCCACGACGGAAAGCGCGGTGCCGGTCGCGGCCGCCCACCGCGGCGGCGCGGACATGCTCGCCGCGCTGACCGCCGCGGTGCTCGCCGCCGGCCGCTACCTGAACGAAGTCACGTACCACGCGAACGTCATCGAGGAGCTTCCACCGTACGACGAGCTGGGCGAGGCCCTGTCCCGGATTCTCACGGCCGTGCACGAAGTCCTCCGGTGATCAGCAGGGTCTTCGGGACCGGTAAGAGCTTCAAGAAGCTTTGTTCCTATCTGGCGACCGGAGAGGACGGCCTGCAGCTGGAGAGGGACCGCGTGTTATGGGTGGAGTGCTTCAACCTTCCCACCCGTAACTGGGAAGTGGCCGCGTGCATGATGGCGGCTACGGCCAGCACGTCCGTCAGCAACGCGCAAGAACCCGTCTACCACTTCACCGTCAGCTGCCACCCGGACGACCCGGTAGACGCAGAAACACTGCGCCGAATCGCGCGCCGCACCATCCGCGACATGGGGCTGCGGGACCACCAGGTCGTCGTCTTCGCGCACAAGAACCGCTCGCATCTGCACCTGCACTTCGTGGTCAACCGGGTTCACCCGGAGCGGGGCACGCTCTGGTCGATGTGGCGGGACTGCTATCGCATGGAGCGCAGCCTGCGCGCGCAGGAGAGGGAGCTTGGGCTCCTGATCGTGCCAGGCTGGCTCGCGCCCACGCTGCGGTCGAAGGGCTGGGCGGAGGCGTCGAGGGGCCGGGACAGGAAGGAGTGGCAGGCTGGCTCCGGCCTCGCCCCGGACCCCGTCGAGGGGACGACGGCTTCCTGCGCCAAGTGACGGAGCGCGCCGCGCCTGTGCTGGACCGGGCGCAGTCATGGGCGGAACTGGAGCGCGGCTTGGCCGATCACGGGCTGTCAGCGCGCGTGCACCGCGGAGGCCTCCAGTTCACGGACGGGCTCAAGGTTCTGGAGGCGGTGCACGATCGGGAGCGCAGCCAGGAGCGCGGACAGACCCGCTCCAGCCTCGACCTTTGGTGAGCAGCGGCAACGGCGGCCTTGAACCACCCTCGCCCCGACGCGGCGCTATGGCGGGAACCTTGTTGGGCAAACCCTAAAGCGATCAGGCACGAGCCAGCACTCAGGGCGGTAGCGAAGGTGACAGCATGAGCTCCCGCGCATATTGTTTCCGGAGAACGCAGGGAACAAGTGCGCTATCCCGCCACCGCGCGTACATAATCCCCGTAAATTTACGGCAGCGCACAACAAATCGCCTTGCGCGCACGAGATTTCCAAGAGCTTGACAGTATGGAGAAAGGAGTATTATCTGGAATGGAGCAGGTGCGGCCATGCGCTTCACTCGTTCGCCGGAATTCGGTCCACTGAATAACAAGTTAGGCTCCTGCCGGAAATCTCTCAAGCATGGAGACTGAAATATGGCGACTGATGAAGTGACGAGAGTATTAGAGGGTAAGCTTGCCGAGTACAAGCAGATGGTGATTCTGCGTCAGGACGAATGCGTTCAAATCGCCAAAGTGCTTGAGGAAAAAGGACGACAGTTGTCTTCTAAAGGGAAAAAGTACAAGAATTCATTGGTTATTCTGGGAGTAGTCATAGCAACAAAAGCAGCGTTGGAGTTGGCAATGCTTAACTTTAAAGCTCCGCCCGTTGTCATGAATACCTTATCAATTCTGTTCTTGCTGATTGGAGCTGCCGTTGCCCTGATCGCGGCACTAGACAGAAATAATCGGTATGAAGAGAAGGCCGGTGAGTTGAGGACGCTTTCGAGCCTTTGCAAGTCCTACGACAGGCGTTTCATGAGCGACTATAAAAAATTCATAGATACACGCCACCCCGAGATCACTATCGCAAAACTCGAATCACTGATAGATCTACAGAACGAGAGCCTCGATAATATCCGGCAGAGAAGCGATAGTCTTGGGGCTGACCTTTCAGGGGTTAACGTCTCCTATAGGATTCAGGGAGGGGAGCAACCTGTGTAAGCAGGGCCTAACAACGGCATGCACCCGACCGGAGTTTCCACATCCGCGGCGGCACGAGCACTTCGGCGCGGCAGGCAAAGATAGCTCATTCAATTGCCCATTGTTTCCGCTCAGCCGCGTTTTAGCGCGCTTCGCCCGCGCCTGCAGCATCAATCAAACTGCGAAGAACCTCAAAGAGAGGGACGAATGCCGTGAAAGCTTCTGGGGGAAGATCTTGCACCCACTCGGCAAATCTCATTTGGTTTGCCTCGTCGATTTCCATGGCGAAGTAGTGCTTCTCAACTGGAAGATACTCGCTGATTTGCTGAGAAAGGTTAACAGGGCAGAACAAATCGGCATCCCGAGCGGTGACAAGCCGAGGTTTCACAACGAGAACGCCCTCTTCGATCGCGGTGTTTACAGTACTCCCGCAAACCTGACGGGAGATGCAGGGAACCGGCGCCGCGGCGCCCGGTGGGCGGCGGCGGACGGTGGTCGCCGCCGCATTTGGGCACCCACATTCTCCCTCCCTGCGCCTGTAAATCTGAGGGGCACGCGGCGAGCTCTGCCATTCCCGTGGCACGCAGGCCGATCCTAGCCGACGATTCCCGGGTGAAGTGGAAGCGGAGGCTTCTACCGCGGCCGAGCCCCTGCCCATCGCGTGCCCCACGGCGTCGGCCGCACCGCAGGCTGCAGTCCGCGAAGGCGGACTTCGTGTGGTTGTTGCAGCGAATTCATTCGCCCTGCCCCGCCTGGAGCCTCGACAATCCTCCTGAACCTCGGCTTCCCACCGTCTCCCGGCTTCACCCCTCCGGCCGCTCGCGCGGCAACGGGGGCCCGTCCTCGGGCGCGTCCAGGCCGCGGGGCTGGGCGAAGCCCTCGGGGCGGCCGCCGGGGCCGCGTCCGGCGACGACGGCCGGCCTGGCGGCGATGGAGCCGCTCTCCAGGCGCGCGACCTTGCCGTTCAGGCGGCCCACCAGGATGCGGGTGGCGCGCAGGTCGTGGTTGCTCTCGATCAGCATCAGCGCCATGTCGCCCGCCGCCCAGAGCAGCGCCGCGAACACGATGATGCGCGTCGCCTCCACCAGCAGCGTGGGGATCGCCTCGTTGCCGCGGTTCACCAGCCCCAGGATCACCTCGCCGATCAGCAGCAGGATCAGCAGGACCGCCAGGATCTTGAAGAGCCGCGCGATGTAGCGGAGCCCCTCGTGCGGCTCCATGTCCTCGTCGCGCACGTCCATCTCGGGCGGCAGGTGCTCCTCCGCCGGCTCGCTGCGCCGGTCGCCCTCGCCCGCTCCGCCCCGCCTCGCCTCGGCCATCGTCGCCTCCGTCCGCCCCCGTTGACCCTCGTCAGCCTTCATCCGGTGCCGCTCGCCCCGCTACCAGCGGGCCCGATACCCCCGCGTGTCGATGTGCACGAACCCCGAGTGGGCCCCCGTGGGCGCGTAGATGCCGATCCCCCCCACCAGCTCGGGGTGCGCCTGCTCCACCCGGTCCGCCGCTTCGCCGAGCACCCTGGCGTCTTCCACCGTCACCCGCCCGTCTCCGTTCAGGTCGTCCATCCGCCCGTCGCCGTCGTTGTCCACCGCGATGTCCATGGCGTCGCCGTACATGTGCCGCGAGAGCGCCGCCCGGCCGCTGGGATCCCCGCCGTCGACGTTGTACGAGGGGGTGCGGAAGCCGCTCACTACGAAGATGTCCTTCACCGGGTGCCCGGAGCGCTTCAGCTCCTGGATGGTGAGCTCCACCTTGTCGAGCACCTTGGGCTGCAGCGCCACGTACTTGGGCCACACCCCCTCCTGCCCCTTGGTCAGGAAGTCGCGGAGCTGCACGTGCTCGGAGACGTAGAGGTTCATGTTCTCCGGCGTCACCTTCACCAGCCCCGCGGGCGGCTCGTAGATCGGCTTGGGCGCGCCTCCGCCCTCGTACGGCCAGCTCCCGATGCTGTAGCCGCCGATGCGCCCCGACTTCTTGGCCGAGAGCGGCACCAGGGTGATCACGCTCACCCCCATGGCGGGGCGGATGGCGTCGGCCATCTTCAGCACCACGTTCCATATCCCGGGGTTGCTCGCCTCCCCGGCCGCCACCGACTGGCCGCCTTCCGAGGGCTTCAGCTCCACGCTGGCGCCGGCGGGCACGCCCGGCACGTCGAGCCGCTCGCCGGGCCTCAGCACCTTCACCCGCACCGCGCCGCTGGCCATCCCCGCCTCGCGCGCGAAGTCGCTGGCGAAGGCGCGCACCATCCCGTCGGTGAGGAACGCGGCGGTGGTGGGCGCGTCGGTGGCCAGCGGCGAGCGCACCAGCTCGGCGCTGATCCGCGCCACCGGCGGGCGCCCGGCCTCCAGGTCCTCGGGGGGCGCCAGGAAGATGCTGTACAGCCACCCGGTGACGAACAGCGCCACCAGCAGGGTGGACACGCGGTTGAAGCTGCGCTCCTGCCGCGGGCTGAGCCCGGCCTTCTCCCACCGCGACCGCGGCTCGGTGACCAGGGGGAAGAGGAACTGGTCTTCGGCGTATTCCATGGCGCGGCCCTGCTTCAATCGCCGTGCCGCCACCCGCGGAGGGGTTGCCGCCCCGCAGTGACAGGCGGCGTCCCAGCGCGTAGACAAACGCGCGCCGCTGCGCTCCTTGCGGCGGACGGTCCGGACGCGCTACCCTGTTGCCGGCCAACGGCTTGTGCCGCGGCGCGCGGCACGGAGCGATGCTTGCCCTTCCGCGGGGCGGAGCCGCGGCAGGCGCGGCGGACCCACGGCGCGACCGGCGCCGGACCCGAACCAACGAGACAGGAACCAGGACCATGAAGAGAGCGATTGCGGGTCTGCTGGCGGTCACGGCGCTCGCGGCCGGCGCCGGCCGCGCGTCGGCGCAGGGCACGCTGCCGGTGTCGGTCGAGGTGCGGCTGGACGCGGGGCTCCCGCTGGGCGACTTCAAGACCGCGGCCAAGACCGGGCTGGGCTGGGAGGTGGGCGCGGCCTTCGACGTATCGCCCAACTTCGCCGTCTACGGCGGCTACTCGAGCTTCGACTTCGACGTGCGCAGCTCCACCCTCAAGGTCCGCGACGACGGCTTCGACGTGGGCGGCCGGGTGCTGCTGGGAACGGGCGGCGGCGTGATGACCACCTACGCGCAGTTCGGTGCGCTCTTCCACAACGGCAACACCGGCTTCGAGGCCGGCCTGGGCGCGGAGTACCCCGTGGGCCCCGCGGTCACCCTCACCCCGCTCGTCCGCTACCGGAAGATCGCCGACACGCAGTACGTAGGCTTGGGGATCGGGCTGAGCCTGCGGCCCTGACGGCAGGGGACAGGGGACAGCAAGCGACCGTCTCCGCTCCCGGTGCGAGGGCGGCCTTCCAGGCGGAAGGCCGCCCTCGTCGCGTCCGCACTGGCACCCGCCGCGGCGCGCGCGTAGTCTCAGTGCCGCGCGAGGGGGCAGGTTCTCCTCGGATCCGCTTTCGCACGTCCGCACTCTCGCACTCCCGCACCCGGTGTCCGACCCCTTCGGCAGCGCGCCCGACGACGGCTCCGTCTTCTCGCCCCACATCGAGTTCAGCCGCGCGGAGTGGGCGCGGCTGCGCGGGAGCACGCCGCTCACCCTCTCGCACGACGACCTGCAGGCGCTCCACAGCGCCGACGAGCACGTCTCGATGGACGAGGTGATGGAGGTGTACCTCCCCCTCTCGCGCCTGCTCAACCTGTACGTGGCCGCCACCCAGCAGCTCTTCCGCGTCACCGACACCTTTTTGGGGAGCCCGGCCGCCAAGGTGCCCTACGTGGTCGCCATCGCCGGGTCGGTGGCGGGGGGGAAGAGCACCACCGCGCGCATCCTGCAGGCGCTGCTGGCGCGCTGGCCGGACCATCCCAAGGTCGACCTGGTCACCACCGACGGCTTCCTCTTCCCCAACGCGGTGCTCGAGGAGCGGGGGATCATGCACCGCAAGGGCTTCCCCGAGAGCTACGACGTGCGCCGGCTGATCCGCTTCCTGGCGGAGGTGAAGTCCGGCTCGGAAGAGGTGCGCGCCCCGGTCTACTCGCACCTGGTCTACGATATCGTCCCCGGAGAGCTGGTGGTGCGCCGGCCGGACATCCTGATCCTGGAGGGGCTGAACGTGCTGCAGACGGGCGGCGCCGGCGAGCGCCCGCCGCGCGTGTTCGTCTCCGACTTCTTCGACTTCTCCATCTACATCGACGCCTGCGAGGCGGACCTGGAGGACTGGTACCTGCAGCGCTTCCAGCGGCTGCGCGAGACGGCCTTCCGCGACCCGGAGTCCTTCTTCCACCGCTACGCCGTCGGCATGTCCGAGCAGGAGGCGATGGAGTTCGGCCGCCAGGTGTGGGCGACCATCAACGCCGTGAACCTGCGCGAGAACATCGAGCCCAGCCGCGAGCGCGCGCGGCTGATCCTCGACAAGGGCAGAGACCATCGCGTCGAGCGGGTGTGGCTGAGGAAGCTTTGAGTGCGAGAGTGCGAGAGTGCGTGGCAAGCTCCCGTTTGTTGTACCAGTCGTTATGGGAGCGCGGTTAACAAGTTTGTTTCAGTGTCCAACCCCGCGGGTGAAGTCGAGGGCCGTAGCTGCGCAGCAGCGAAGGCCACGTTCTTCTCCATGCAGGTGATGGCGAACTGCACCGGCGTCTGGTACTCCAGCGAGCTGTGCGGCCGCACGTGGTTGTACCAGAGCCGGTGCTT
>DASYJZ010000022.1:0-10986 GCA_035995965.1 Longimicrobium sp.
GCTCCATCACCGCGGAACGCAATGCGGCGTCGCTCTGGCCCTGCGAGAGGCCGCGGATGTGCGCGGTGGCGGTGGTCAGGTCGGCGGTCGCGGCGGGCAGGTTCCCCTGCTCGAGCCGTATGTCCGCGCGCCGGATGAGCGCGGGAAGCAGCCACACCAGGTTGTTCGCCCTGGTGAGGTAGGCCACCGCGGAATCCAGGTCCGCACGGGAGGCCGCGTTCGTGGCCATCAGCGCCCGTGAGTAGCTCATGGTCGCCACGAGAAATTCGCGTGGTCCCGGCGCGCGAATCGTATTCCGCAGCACCTCCGCGCGGTCTACGTCTCGCGCCGCCTCGCTCCGTCGCCCCGCGGCCCAGCGGATGCGCGCCCGGCCGAGCAGCGCCTCCACCGGGGCTGGCGACGTTTCCTGGCTCATCGCGACGGCAAAATCCTCGTCCTGGACGATCGAGGCGGCCCCGGGCATTCCGTCGGCGGCGGCGAAGTTCGCCAGCACCATCAACGTGTTGTGCAGCCAGACGGACGAGTGGTAGCCGCGCAGCGACAACAGCGCGCGGTGCAGTGAACCGTACGCGGCGAGCGTGTCGCGCTGTCCGTAGGCCGCCTCTCCGACCATCTCCCACACCGCGCCGGCGTACTCCGTCTCCCCCGCGCGCTCGAATCGCCGGGCGGCGGCCTCGAGCGGTGCGCGCGACTCGCTGAAGCGGCCGCTGCGGAGCGGTCCCGCGCCGCGCACCCACAGGGCGCGCGCCGCCAGCGCCGGGTAGCGGACCGAATCGATCCGGGGCAGCAGGGTCTGGAGCACGGACTCCGCCCGAGTAACCTGCTCTGCGTATACCAGCGTGGCGCCGTGAAATACTTCCGCCGAGAGCAGGAGCACCGCTGAGCGCGGGCGCGCGCCGGCTACGCGCGCGAACGACGCTCCCGCGGCGGGGTCGTGCGCTAGATACAGCGCCTGGCCCGCCGCGTACTCCCGGTGCGCGCGGGCCAGCGTGTGCGTGGCCGCGCGATCGCCCGCGGCGGCACGGATGGCGCGCACCGCGTCCGCGAGCGAGGCATCTCCGCCACGCCGCCCTTCCAGGGCCGCTCCCAGCCGCTCCGCCAGTTGCAGCAGGCCGGCGGCCCCCGCCGCATCCCCGGCCTCCAGCGCGCTGCCCCACCGGCCCAGCACGTCGTCCCACCCCAGCAGCCTCGCCGCCTGGGGATGTCGAGCGGCGAACGCCCGCACCTCTGCCGCCGAAGACGCGGCGGTGGGTCGGGGCTGCGTCGGCGATTGCCGCAGGGCGCTCCGCCTGCGCCGTGCCTCGACCGCCCACCCGGAGGTGGGGTCGGTGTGGAGATAGGCCGTCCAGGCGCGAACCGCCTGTTCGTCCACAGCCAGCGCTTCGAGCGCCAGCGCCGCGTTGAACAGCGCGGCGCGGTTGTGGGGCTTCCTGCCGAGCGCCTCGCGGGCATAGTTGAGCCCCTCCACGAGGTCACGCGGGTTCTGCGTGCGCTGCGCGCGCACCAGGTGTGCTGCCGACAGGTCCACCAGCAGCGGCACCGGCCGGCGCGACAGCCGCAGCGCTCTAGACAGCCGGGTGATCCCCACGTCCAGCGACCGTTCCGTCTCGTCGAACCCGAGCACCGCCACCAGCGCGGACGCCTGGAGCGAGTCGGGATCGGAGCTTTCCCCCGCCGCATCCAGGGCGTCCAGGTCGATCGAAGGCTCGCTGGCCGCTCCGCAGGAGTCACGCGGCACCGTTTCGCCGGCCTTCACGGGGAGCACGGCGCACGGGCGGTAAGGGGTGGAGATCGAAAGGCGTGGGGAATACACGCGTGAAGGCCTGGCGCGCTCGAGCTCCTTTAGCACGCCGGGTCGTGACATCCCGAGAGTCCAGCCGACCGCCGCCGCGGCGAGTCCCGCGCCCAGCAGCAGCAACTCGGAGCGTTTCACCCGCATGCGGGGCGACGGGCGTGAGGGGGAATCAGTCACGGGTCCTGGCGGAGGCGTGGGGCGGGATCGCCGGATCGATGGAGAGGAGATGAAAAAACGACGGACTCCAGCAGGCGGGGGCGGTTGCAGCGGCAGGGCTGCCGGCGTGGGACACTCGCTTTCGCCTGCGTGGACCTGCCGGAGAGAACGCGCCGGCGTTGCCGTGCCGCGAACAGGAATTGTCTCACATCGAACCAGCGGAGTCAACCGCTTTGACTCCCGACGTCGCGGGTTGGGAGCAGGCAGGCGTCGACGGGTGGAGTGCGGGGGTGTGCTGCCCGCAGGTATACCGTCGTGCGCCGACGTCGACGGCGGCGACGGGAGGTCCCTCGCACTGGACAGGCTCGGACCGGGACCTTCGATTCCGGGTTGTTCCTCGAGCGGTCGCGGGGCAGCGACCGTTCGAATCCGCGCTCGAAGCCTGTGGATCGCTCTCGACCCACCGCTTCGGCCCATCGCCCACGCTGATGATCGCCAGCCTTCCGGACAAACGCATCGAGGTCTCGCCGCTACGCGCCGGCGGTTGCGGTCTATTCCGCCGCGTCGCGTGAGCGTGGACGCGGCGGGCGGCGCGCAACCGATCGCGGCAGACTCCGTCACGCGTGCAGCCGGCGAAGACGAATGGCTGTGGGGATGGGACCCCACGCCGGGGATCGTGTCGGTGTGGGCCGAGCCGGACGGCCGCGCGGTCGTGTGGCGCAGGATCGCGGAGACGGGCGCGCTGGTGCGGGAGGACGCGCGGTACCGGCCCTGGCTCCTCCTCGACCGCTTGGACGACCTCCTGCACCTCGGGCCGCGGCTGGGGCCGGAGGGCGATCCCGACGCCCTCGTCTGGCAGCGCGAGCTCGACGGGCCGGGCGAGCTGCGCTTCCTTGTCTCCGCCGAGGACGGGAAGGCGCTGGCGTCGGCGGTGATGCAGGGGGCGTCGGACCGGCTGGGGCGGCGCGTGGCGCACCTGCGCGAGCTCGGGCCCGGCGGCGTGCTGTCCCTGCCGCCGGAGGAGCAGTACCTGGTGGCGACGGGGCGGACCTACTTCCACGGCCTCGCCTTCGACGACCTGCGCCGGCTGCAGTTCGACCTGGAGACCACGGGGCTCGACCCGGGGCGCGACCGCATCTTCATGGTGGCCGTGCGCGACCCGTCGGGCACCACACGGGTGCTGGAGGTGGAGGGCTCCGGCGCCGCCGCCGAGGCCGACCTGATCCGCCGGCTGGTCGCGGCGGTGCGGGAGGCCGACCCGGACGTCATCGAGAACCACAACCTGCACGGGTTCGACCTCCCCTTCCTCGCCCGGCGCGCGCGGCGGCTGGGGGTGCCGCTCGCGCTGGGGCGGATCGGCCGGCTGGGGCTGCGCGAGCGGGCCGCGCGGCGTGGCACCGTGCAGGGCGACGACCCCAGCCGCCGGGTGCGCTTCGTGGCGCCCGGGCGCGAGCTGATCGACACGATGGACGCGGTGATGCGCTACGACTTCGCCACCCGCGAGCTGCCGGGGCACGGGCTGAAGGCGGTCGCGCGCCACCTGGGGATCGCGGCGCCGGACCGCGAGTACGTTCCCGGCGCCCTGATCTTCACCACGTGGCGCTGCGACCCCGAGCGCGTGCGGCGGTACGCGGAGGACGACGTGGAGGAGGTGGCCGCGCTCGCCCGCATACTGGGCGGCGCGGCCTTCGCGCTGGCGAGGATGGCCCCGCGGCGCTACGAGCGCCTCGCCGACGCGGGGCCGGCCACCGGCGTGATCGACCCGCTGCTGGTGCGCGCGTACCTGCGCGCGGGGGCCGCGCTCCCCGCGCACCGGGCGGGCGATGGCACCCCCCACAGCGGCGCGGCGCTCCACCTCTTCGCGACCGGCGTGGCGTGGCGCGTGGTGAAGGCGGACGTCGCCAGCCTGTACCCGTCGCTGATGCGCGCCTACCGCATCGGCCCGGCGCGCGACCACCTGGGCGCGCTGCTGGCGCTGGTGGACCGGCTGGTGGAGCAGCGGCTCGCCGCCAAGGCGCGGGCCCGGGCGGCGCCGGCCGGCTCCGCGGAGCGCCACACGCACGAGGCGATGTCGGGGGCGATGAAGCTGGTGGTGAACTCGGCGTACGGCTACCTGGCGGCGGGGGGCGAGCTGACGCGCTTCGCCGACGTCCACGCCGCGAACGAGGTGACGCGCCGCGGCCGCGAGACGCTCGCCTTCATGTGCCGCGAGCTCGCCGCGCGCGGGGTGACGCTGCTGGAGGCGGACACCGACGGCGTCTACTTCGCCGTGCCCGAGGGGTGGAGCGAGGCGGACGAGCGGCGCGTCGTCGCGGAGGTCGCCGCGCTGCTGCCGCCGCTGGTGCAGCTCGAGTTCGAGGGGCGCTACGCGGCGATGCTCTCGCACGAGCCCAAGAACTACGCGCTGCTGGGATACGACGGCACGCTCCTGCTGAAGGGAGTCGCCTTCCGTTCGTCCCGCGCGGAGCCCTTCGGCGAGGCGTTCCTGCGCGACGCGCTCCAGCGGCTGTTCGCGGGCGACGTGGGCGGAGTGCGCGAGCTGTACCTGGCCACGCTGGGATCGCTCCGCCGCCGCGAATTGTCGAGCCACGACGTATCGTCGCGCGTGCGGCTGACCAAGTCGCCGGCGAAATACGCCGAGACGCGCGAGAATCGGCGGGAGTTCGCGTACGAGGCGCTGCTCGCGAGCGGCCGCACGTCGTGGCGCGTCGGCGAGCGGGTGCGCGTCTACCGCACGCGAGGCGGCGGAGGCGCGGTGGTCCCATCCCCCGACGACGCCGTCGCCGAGTCCGCCGACCCGCGGGACTACGACGTGGACCACTACGGCCGCCTCCTCCGCGACACCTTCGCGGCGCGGCTCGCGCGCGCCCTCACGCCCACCGACTTCGCCGCCGTCTTCGCGGACCCCGACCAGCTCAATCTCTTCGCCCCCTCGACCGATGCGATGCACCCCGTGCTCGTCGCGCGTCCCCAACCGGTTCCGGGAGGCGGGGAGTCCGCGGGGGCCGTCCCGCCGCCGCTGCCTTGAACGACCGCGACGGTACGTCTTTCCTCTGCGGCTCCGCGTCTCTGCGTGAGATTGCTATTTTCAGTTTCCGTCCGCCGCGCGCAGCCAGAGCGTGAACCGCGAGCCCTCGCCCGGCGTGCTCTCCACGCTCAGTTCGCCGCCCATCGAGTGCGCCAGGCGCAGGCTGATCGCGAGGCCGAGGCCGGTGCCCTCGTGCCGGCGCGTGTAGCCGCTGTCGGCCTGCACGAACGGCTCGAAGATGCGCTCGAGCTGCGCCGGCTCGATCCCCACGCCCGTGTCCTCCACCGTCACCCGCACCCAGCGGCCCGGTTCCCGGCTCCCCGGCGGCGTCGCCTCCACGGTCTCGCAGGCGGCCGAGGCGCGGCCGCCCCGGGCGGTGAACTTGATGGCGTTGGAGAGCACGTTCACCAGGATCTGCTCCACCCGCTGCGGGTCGCCCAGGTAGCGCGCGTTTCCATCGCCGCCGCACGCGGCGTCGAGGGCCACCCCCTTCTTCTCCGCCTGCGGCCGCAGCACGGTGAGCGCCGTCTCCACCGCCTCCGCGGCTCGGGCGGCGCGCCGCTCCACCCGCAGCGTTCCCGACTCGATCCGCGCGAAGTCCAGCACCTGGTCCACCAGGCCGATCAGGTGCCGGCCGCTCACCCGGATGCGCTCGAGCTGCGCCGACTGCGCCTCGGTCACCGGCCCCGAGAGCCCCAGCCCCAGCAGCTCGGCGTAGCCCACGATGGCGTTGATGGGGGTGCGGATCTCGTGCGACATGGTGGCCAGGAAGTCCGACTTGGCGCGGTTCGCCGACTCCGCGTCCTGCCGCGCCGCGTCGGCCTCGCCCAGGGCGAGCTCCAGCTCCTGGTTGGCCTGCTCCAGCTCCTCGGCGAGCACCTGCGCCGCCTCGTACTGCTCGCTCAGCTCCTCGTGCGCCGACTGCACCTGCCCCGCCATCCAGTTGAAGCGCTCGGCCAGCACCCCGAACTCGTCGCGCCGGGGCAGGTCGATGCGGCGCGCGTAGTCGCCCCGCGCCACGCCGTCGGCGGCCACGCTGAGCGCCTTCACCGGCCGGGTGATGGAGCGGCTGAGCAGCCACGCCGCCGCCGCCGCCGCCAGGCAGAGGAGGAGCGCCGCGAGCCCGCTGCGCCGCAGGAAGGCGTCGGAGCGCGCCAGCGCGGCGGAGAGCGGCTCCTCGGCCACGATGCTCCAGGGCGTGCCCCGGATCGCCGCGGCGTGCCCGTAGTGCCGGGCGCGTCCGCGCCGGTACTCGGTCGAGCCCGTGAACGGCCACTCGCGCGGACCCGGGGCGGTCCTCCCGTCCAGCGCGATCCAGTTTCCGCCGGCGGTGTTGGCGTAGTAGACCGCGATCCGGTCGCCGATCAGCGTCTGCACCTGCTTCGCCGTCGCGGGGCTCCCCACGCTCCGCAACTCGGCCACGTACCCCAGCGTGGCGCCGTCCCGCCGCACCGGCGCCACGTGCCAGAAGAAGGAGCGCCGGCCGATGGCCACGAAGCGGCCGAACCCGCCGTTCGGGCCGGGAAGCCCCGCGGCGCCCGGCAGACGCCCGGTCGACGCGGCTTCGGCGCCGGCGGGCGCGGTGCCGAGGGTGAGCACCGGCCGCCGCTGCCGGTCCCAGAGCATCAGCGGCAGGGTGGAGTCGGTCTGGGAGCGGAGCCGCCCCAGCGCCTCGGCCGCGGCCGCGCGGGTGGCGGGCGACGGCGCGGCGAGGAAGCCGGAGAGCGCCGAATCACGGCTCGCCGCGACCAGGGTGGCCTGGCGCGTGGCGATGACGGGCGCGGTGAGCGACGAGAGCTGCTGCGTGATCGCCCTCAGCCGCTCGCGGGCGGCATCGAGCGCGGACTGCCGGACCTCGCGGTAGGCGGACGCGACCCCGGCCGCCATGGTGACGACCAGCAGGGCGGTGATGAGGAGGGGGAGCTTGCGCTCGAGCGATAGGCCGGCGGGGCGCCCGGTGGCGGGAGGCTCCACGAGATCTGGCTCCGACGAAGGAGGGCGGGGACTGGGTCGGCCGAACGTCCGCGCGCGCACCAATGGACCGCCCGCCGCCCTGCTCTGCAAGGGCTCTCGTGGGAGCAATCGAATGACAGATGCCGCCGCGCCCGCGCGAAGCTCGACCGACCCCGGGCGGCCTCGGCGAGGATGGGCCGGTTCCCGCGGGCTCACCGCCATCCGCCGTCCGTGCGGTACTGATCGTCCCGCGGAATCGCTCCCTCGCAACAAGCCGCTTCCTTCGCCGGCCATCCAACCCGCAATTGGGAGCGCGGCCAGTGAGCATAGGCGGCGCCATGCGAGATCAAATAGGGACACGGTGTATACCATTGATACGGGGGATGGAGCGGCCTCTCCGGAGACCATATGAGCAGGTCCATCCCCCGATCCCCGGCCCTCGCTCGTTTCGTTTCATCAGGCTGGACAGGAGTTTAGTGAGGATTTCCACGTCCGTTAAATTGGCGGTTTCGGCTCCGACGGCGTCGATGCAGGTTGGTTTTGTTACACCCTCTGGCGACGATTAAACTGCCTGGGTATAGTTACTCTGGCACGCACGAGTCCATCGTAAGCTCCTATCGCGCCTGCGGCCGCACCGTCGCCAGCCTGACCCGACGTGGCCTCCGCCCTGGTGCGTTCCACCTCTTCCCGAGCCGCTCGCATGCCCCTCCTTCCCACGCGCTCGATCTGGTTCAACGGCGAGATGGTGCCCTGGGAGAAGGCCACCGTCCACGTGATGACGTACGCGCTGCACATGGGGGCCTCGATCTTCGAGGGGATCCGGTGCTACGCCACCCCGCGCGGACCGGCCATCTTCCGCCTCCCCGAACACGTCCGCCGCCTGTCCGACTCGGCGCGGATCTACCAGATGGAGCTCCCCTTCGGCGAGGCGGAGGTGATGGAAGCGTGCCGCGCGCTGATCCACGAGAACGGGCTGGACGCGGCGTACCTGCGCCCGCTGGCCTGGCTGGGGCTGGGCGAGCTGGGGACGAACCCGATCGGCCATCCGGTGGAGATGATGGTGGGCGCCTTCGAGTGGGCCTCGTACCTGGGCGCCGAGGGGCTGGAGAAGGGGGTGGACGTGTGCGTCTCATCGTGGCGGCGCGTGGCGCCCGACACCATCCCGTCGCTGGCGAAAGCGGGCGGCACCTACCTCTCGTCGCAGCTCATCAGCCGCGAGGCGAAGACCAACGGCTACGCCGAGGGGATCGGGCTGGACGTGAACGGCTACCTGAGCGAGGGCTCGGCCGAGAACCTGTTCGTGGTGCGCGGCGGGGTCGTCTACACGCCCCCGGTGGCCTCGGCGATCCTCGCCGGGATCACCCGCGACGCCGTGATCACCATCGCCCGCCACCTGGGCTACGAGGTGCGCGAGCAGGTGATGCCGCGAGAGATCCTCTACGTGGCCGACGAGCTCTTCTTCACCGGCACCGCGGCCGAGCTGACGCCGATCCGCTCCGTCGACCGGCGGGTGGTAGGCGACGGCGCGCGCGGCCCGGTCACCCGCGCCATCCAGGAGCGCTTCTTCGCCATCGCGCGCGGCCAGGTGGAGGACCGCTGGGGATGGCTCACCTACGTCGATCCGCACCCGGTTACGGTCGGGCGGCTGCGCGAGCTCCGCGCGCCGCAGCCGGCCTGACCGCAGCACCCCCAGCCGGGAGCACGCTCATGTCCACCCTCGCCCCGCCCACCCTGGTGCACGACCTCTTCCGGGCGATCGACACGCGCGAGTACGAGCGCCTGCGCGAGATCTGCCACCCGGAGATCACCTACGAGCGCCCGGGCTACGAGCCCTTCGCCGGCATCGACCGGCTGCTCAAGTTCTACCGCGAGGAGCGGGTGATCGCGTCGGGCGAGCACCAGCTCACCGCCGTCGTGGTGAACGACACCCACGCCGCCTGCTGGGGCCGCTTCGTGGGCACCCACCGCAACGGCTCGCCGATCGACGTGGAGTTCGCCGACACCTACGAGCTCGACGACGGCGCCATCCGCCGCCGCAAGTCGTTCTTCTACGTGCCGTCGGTCTGAGACAACCGCAACCGAAGGTCTCACGCGGAGACGCGGAGACGCAGAGAAAGCCACGGCGGCTCTCTGCGTCTCCGCGTTCTGCATGGGGTCGCACTTTCAGTTTTTTGGCTGATTGGGACGCCTTGCGGGCCGTCCACCAGGGCCGCATTGTGCAGGGATCCGACTGAATCCGCTCCCTCACCCACGATCCGCTTGTTCCGCCGCGAAAGCATGACGAAGTCGACAGCGTCGAGGTCGGCCGCGGCGCTGCTCGTGGCCGCCGTCACCGCGTGTGCCACCCCGCCGCGCGCCGCCGCCGTCCAGCCCGCTCCCGCTCCCGTGGTGCGGGCCGACACCGTCCCGCCGCCCCGCTGGTCGCCGGCCGACATCGCCTTCATGCAGGGGATGATCGGCCACCACGCGCAGGCGCTGCGGATGACCGCGCTGGTCCCCGGGCGCAGCGCGCGCGCCGACGTGCGGCTGCTCGCCGAGCGGATCGAAGCCTCGCAGCGCAGCGAGATCGCGCAGATGCGGCAGTGGCTGCGCACACGGGGGATCGACACCGCCGCGGTGCCCGTGCACCAGCACCAGCACGCCGGCGGCGCGGACGACCACGGGATGATCCCGGGGATGCTGACGGAGCCGGAGCTCGAGGCGCTCGCCGCCGCGTCCGGCGCCGCGTTCGACCGACTCTTCCTGGAAGACATGATCCGGCACCACGAGGGGGCGGTGACGATGGTCGCCACGCTCTTCTTCACCAACGGCGCCGGGCAGGACCCCGAGGTCTTCCGCCTCGCCTCGGACGTGGACGCCGACCAGCGCGCCGAGATCTCCCGCATGCGCGCCATGCTGGCGCCGCCTTCGCCCCCATGAATCCACGCCGGCCGCGCCTTCCGCACCGGAGCCGGCCGGCAGCAGTCCGACCCTTCAGCGAGACCGAGATGAGAACCCAACCGAAGCTCCGCGCCCGCGGCGCCCTCGCCGCGTGCCTGCTCGCCGTCACCGCTGCGGCGGCGGGCGCCCAGGGCACCTCCGCCGACCCGCGCGTCGGGCTCCGCGCCGGGTGGCACGACGCGGGCGAGGCGATCCGCAACCTGGAGCTGGTGTCGCACACCGACCGGCCGGCGGGCTTCTTCAATCCCGACAACATGGGCGACTTCGGCTTCATCAACGCCGACATCGCCTTCAGCGGCAGCAACGTGTTCGTGGGCGGCTACAACGGGTTCCAGGTGTGGGACGTCTCTACACCCGCCCACCCGGTGCTGCGCGCCTCGCACGTGTGCCCCGGCGGCCAGGGCGACGTCTCCGTCTACGGCACCCTGCTGTTCGTGTCGGTGGAGGAGACGCGCGGCCGCACCGACTGCGGCACGAACGCCCCGCACGACACCGTGAGCGTCGACCGCTTCCGCGGCGTGCGCATCTTCGACGTCAGCAACGTGGCCAGCCCGCGGCAGGTGGGCGCCGTGCAGACCTGCCGCGGCTCGCACACCCACACGCTGGTGACGGACCCGAAGGACCCGGCAAACGTCTACATCTACGTCTCCGGTACCGGGCCGGCGCGGCCGGGCGCCGAGCTCACCGGGTGCTCCGGGCGGCCGCCGGAGGAGGATCCGAACACCTCGTACTTCCGCATCGAGGTGATCAAGGTCCCCGTCGCGGCGCCGCAGGATGCGCGCATCGTCAACGCGCCGCGCCTCTTCGCCAATGCCGCGACGGGCGCCATAGCCGGCCTCTGGCAGGGCGGCAACCACGGCCCGGGAACGCAGACCACCTCGCGCACCAACCAGTGCCACGACATCACCGTCTACCCGGAGATCGGCCTGGCGGCGGGGGCGTGCGCGGGGAACGGCATCCTGCTCGACATCAGCGACCCGGCCAACCCCAGGCGCGTGGCCGAGGTGAGCGACCCCAACTTCGCCTACTGGCACTCGGCGACGTTCAACAACGACGGCACCAAGGTGCTCTTCAGCGACGAGTGGGGCGGCGGCACGCAGCCGCGCTGCCAGGC
>DASYJZ010000023.1:0-18368 GCA_035995965.1 Longimicrobium sp.
CGTCGAGCGAACCTTCGCCTGGCTCGGACAGTACCTCCGGCTCAGCAAGGACTACGAGGAACTGACTTGGGCCAGTGAGGCGGTGATCCACCTCGCCATGATCCAGCTCATGGTTCGCAGAGTCGGCGATTCTTAAACACACTCTGAAGCGCGGCAGCCTGCTGAGGCGCGAGATTCGGGGTCGCCGGGGACTTCTCGGGAAGACGATCGCCGACGCGATGTACGCCGCCCTCGGCGTGGATCAGAACGCGGCCGGGACCCTCTCCAGCGGCCCGGCGCCTGGGGTGGACCCGCCTCAAAGCCCGGACTTCGAATGGCTGGAGCACGTCCTCGACGCACCCGACATGGAGGATCTCCCGCTCGTCACCCACGAGGGGAAGCTTGCGGCCAGCCGGAGCACGTTCCTTCGCGAATGGACGGAGAAGCAGAAGAAGATGGAGACGAGGTCCCTGGCAGCGAGCGCCCCCACTCGTTAGCTCGGTAGACCGACGTAATCCGTACCTAGGCCTCGACGCGCTTGTCCAGCAATGGACTGAGAACGATGGATGTCATCCTCGACCGCCAGATCCTCGCCGCTGCGCCCGGGCTCGTGCTCGGGTGCATACGCGCCACCGTGCGGACGGGGCCCGCGAGCGACGCGCTCTGGACGGAGATGCAGCGCGCCGCCGAGGAAGCCGCGGCAGACCCGGCCGAGCCCTCCGCGCGGCCGCCGATCGCCGCCACGCGGGAGCTCTATCGCAGGCTGGGGAAGGACCCGTCGCGCTACCGCGGCTCGCCGGAGGCGCTGCTGCGGCGCGCGCGCTCGGGGAAGGAGCTGTACCGCATCCACAACGTGGTGGACGTGATCAACCTCGTGTCGCTGCGCACGCTCCTCCCCATCGGCCTGTACGACGCGGCGAAGCTGCGGCCTCCGCTCGTCCTGCGCCGCGGCGCGCCCGGCGAGGCGTACGACGGCATCGGCAAGGAGCAGCTCAACCTCGACGGACTGCCGGTCCTGGCGGACGCCGACGGCCCGTTCGGCAGCCCCACCAGCGACTCGCGCCGCACGATGGTCACCGAGGCGACGACCGAGGTGTTCGCCGTCGTCTTCGGCGTCACCGGCCGGGCGGAGCTGGAGCCAGCGACGGAGATGCTCTCGGAGCTCCTCCGCCGCCACTGCACCGGCGACATGGGAGCGGCAGCCTTCGTGGCGCCGGAATCGCTGCGCGGCTGAGCGCGCGTTGTATTCAGGACACGTTTGATCGAATCTCACATAGAGCGCTCCGACTCCGAGAGGACTGACTGGACCACTGGATACCGTTGACCCCTTGCCGAAGTGTGAAGATATTTTCCACACACCGTCCGTCATAATCAGACGCACGATCCTTACGACTCCGCCCCGCCCTCTCCCCAAGCTTCCGACACCATGCCTTTGATGATTTGTATCGACTGCGAGAAGCAGCATTCCGACGCAGCGCCAGCCTGTCCCAATTGTGGCCGCCCGAACATGGTCGCTCCGGTGGTCGCTACGGTCCCCCTCCCGCAGGGACGCTATCCGCAGGCGCCGGTCGGCCCACGGCTCGCGTGTCCCGCGTGCGGCAGCCCGGACGTGAAGAAGCTCTCCCTGGTGTACCGAGAAGGGACTGCGCACATCCAGACGAACACCGGCGGAGCGATGTACGGGCGGGTGGAGGCGTCGTGCTCGGTGCTCACACGACTGGCTCCAGCAGATCCCTGCTTTCGATGGGAGCGACTCCGCCCGGGCGGAGGAGCATGGGGGCGGGGATGGGGTGCCTGGGGATCTTCGGAGTGATGATGCTGTTGGCGGCATTCGGGGGAGCTGAGCCGGTGGTCTCGTTCATCATCGGCGGCGGCCTGCTCGCGCTGGTCGCGATCAGCGCGACGAATATCGCGAAGTGGAACAAGGAACAGTTCCCAAAGCTTTATGCGCATTGGGATGCGACGTTTCTATGCACTCGCTGCGAGAACCGCTTCGTGCCGGAGCCAGCATCGTGGGGCTACGGAGGCAGTCTTTTGGATAGCGCGCGTCCAGGCGGGATCAAGCTCGAAAGCGGCCAGCGCAGGCACGGCCAAATCAGTAGAACGAGCGCACGGCGGCCATTAGCATTCAGGCGTCCAGTGCGCTCGTTCACCTTTCATCCGCCTGTCGCTAACACTCTTGCTCGCGCGAGTCACCGCCGGGACCGTGCTCGGCATCGACGCCTACCTGGTCACGGTGGAGGCCGACGTCTCCAGCGGCCTCCCCGCTTTCTACCTAGTCGGCCTGCCGCAGGGCGCGGTGAAGGAGGCGCGCGACCGCGTCCACGCCGCCCTCGCGAACAGCGGCCAGTACCTCCCGCCGCGCAAGTACACGCTGAACCTCGCCCCGGCCGAAGTGCCGAAGCAGGGGAGCGCCTTCGACCTGCCCATCGCGGTGGGGATGCTGGCCGGCGCGGGGCAGATGCAGTCCATCGAGCGGCTGGAGCACTACCTGATGGCGGGCGAGCTGGGCTGGATGGGGCGCTGCGCCCGATCCGCGGCGCGGCGGGGCGGGCTCTACGTGCCTCTCGCGGCGTAGGACAAACCATGCTGCCCCATATCGTAGACGCCGCGGCTTCAGAGTTTAGTCCGACACCGCTTGCCAGCCCCTGAATGGGGTTCAAAGTGGTCGATCCACCCGTCCCTCTCCGCCGCACCAGCGCTTGCGCGCTAGTTCTTCCCGGGCTTGTCAAAGCCCCTAATCAGACAAAATACTTGCTATCCGGGTGGCGAGCCGTTTATGTTGTTCACAGGGCGTGCGATCGACTTCCGGCTGGCCGGTGCTCCCCCGCTCCCCTCGCACTGGAGGAATCCTATGAAAGGCCTCAAGTTGCATCTCGATGACCTGGCGGTCGAGTCGTTCCCGACCCTACCGCAGGACGAGGCGCGCGGCACCGTACATGCCGCGAATGCACCAACAGTCTACGCGTGGGAGTACTCGTGCGAGAATTCGTGCGTCGATAGCAATTGTTGGCCCGTTCCCTCAGATAACACCTGGAGCTTGGGCGCTGGCGACACCTGCTGGGTCATGTGCCAATCCAATGTTTGCTGATCCCGGATGCGCAGACTTCCTGAATGGGGTTCAGGGGGTCGCCGGTTCCGATCCGGCCGTCTCGAATTAGGTCTAAGAAGAGAGTCCTCCAATGCTTTAGCGGTGGAGGACTTTCTTCTTGGCAGGGCTCCAGCGCCGCTTCTGTGCGCGACATGGTTGAGGCAGGTGCCCAGCTCCCAGCGTAACCACTCCACGGCTGAGATCAGGTCCGAAACCGGGCTCGAAAGCGGCCAGCGCAGGGACGGTCAAAGGAGTAGAACGAGCGCACGGCGGCCGTTAGCATTCAGCCGTCCAGTGCGCTCGTTCACTTCTTCCACCTGTCGCGAAAACTCTTGCTCGCGCGAGTCACCGCCGGGGCCGTGCTCGGCATCGACGCCTACCTGGTCACGGTGGAGGCCGACGTCTCCAGCGGCCTCCCCGCCTTCTACCTGGTCGGCCTGCCGCAGGGCGCGGTGAAGGAGGCGCGCGACCGCGTCCACGCCGCCCTCGCCAACAGCGGCCAGTACCTCCCGCCGCGCAAGTACACGCTCAACCTCGCCCCGGCCGACGTGCCCAAGCAGGGGAGTGCCTTCGACCTGCCCATCGCGGTGGGGATGCTGGCCGGCGCGGGGCAGATGCAGTCCATCGAGCGGCTGGAGCACTACCTGATGGCGGGCGAGCTGGGGCTGGATGGGGCGCTGCGCCCGATCCGCGGTGCGCTCCCGCTCGCCATCGCCGCCCGCGACGCGGGGTTCGCGGGCGTGGTGCTCCCCGAGCACAACGTCGGCGAGGCGGCGGTGGTCGGCGAGCTCGACGTCCGCGGGGCGAAGACGCTGAAGGAGGTGGTGGGCTTCCTGGAGGGCTCCGGCGACCTGCCGCGGACGGTGCTCGACCGCGAGGCGCTCTTCCGCGCCGCGTCGGCGTGCGAGAACGACTTCGCCGACGTGAAAGGGCAGGAGCACGTCAAGCGCGCGCTGGAGGTCGCGGCGGCCGGCGCGCACAACATCCTGATGGTCGGGCCGCCCGGCTCGGGGAAGACGATGCTGGCGCAGCGGCTCCCCGGCATCCTCCCGCCGCTGACCTTCGACGAGGCGCTGGAGACCACCAAGATCCACTCCGTCGCCGGGCTGCTGGGCGGCGACCGGGCGCTGGTCGCCGCGCGACCCTTCCGCAACCCGCACACGACCATCTCCGACGCCGGGCTGATCGGCGGCGGCTCCACGCCCAGGCCCGGCGAGGTCTCGCTCGCGCACAACGGCGTGCTCTTCCTCGACGAGCTGGCCGAGTTCCGCCGGAACGTCCTCGAGGTCCTCCGGCAACCCATCGAAGACGCACGGGTGACCCTGAGCCGCGCGGCCGTCTCGCTCACCTACCCGTCGCGCTTCATGCTGGTGGCGGCGATGAACCCGTGTCCTTGCGGCCATCACGGGGACAGCCAGCGCCGCTGCACCTGCGCGCCGCAGGCGGTGCAGCGCTACCTCGGCCGGGTGTCGGGCCCGCTGCTGGACCGCATCGACCTGCACGTGGAGGTGCCGGCGGTGCGCTACCGCGACCTGGCGGACAAGCGCACGGGCGAGCCCAGCGAGTCCATCCGCGGCCGCGTCGCCCGCGCCCGCGAGGTGCAGCGCGCACGCTTCGGCAACCGCGCCGAGGTGCACGCGAACGCGCACATGACCGCGCGCGACCTCCGTGAGCACTGCGCGATCGGCGAGGGTGGCGACGCGCTGCTGCGGACGGCGATCACGCGCCTGGGGCTCTCCGCCCGCGCCTATCACCGCGTGCTCAAGATCGCCCGCACCATCGCCGACCTCGACGGCGGCGCCGACATCACCACCGCGCACGTGAGCGAGGCCATCCAGTACCGCTCGCTCGACCGCGCCGCGATGGCGACGCATGCATGAACCTTCCCGCGCCGGCAAGAGCGCGAGGCATACGTCTTGACGGTCTGGATTGTTCTGATCGGCGAGGATTTTCCGCGACTCGTCACCGCCTTCCCCGGGGGACCCCGATGACGCAACCCTTCCGTGAGCTCGATACGGTGGTCCTGGTCCACGACCTGCCCGAGGCTGGACTGTGCGCCGGCGACCTGGGCGCGATCGTGCACGTCTACGCGCCGAACGCGTTCGAGGTGGAGTTCGCCGCGCCCTCGGGGAGCACGGCGCTGCGGACACTCTCCGCCGACGACGTGCGAATTGCGCGCGATGACGAGATCCTCCCCCCACATCCGGTGGGCGGCGGCTGAAGTCCGGGGTCCGCCACCCCGCACCGGTTGAGAAACCTCGGCCCAACATCGCCCGACCGTGTCGTCCTGAGGCCCGACCTCACGTCATCCTGGGCCCACATCATGCTTCGCAGGGCCGTGAGGATCTAACCGCGGCCGCGCGAGGACCGCTGCGGAAGCCGCACGGCAGCTGCGGCTGCTCCGCACATCGACGTTGCGGAGCCGGCATTCGCGACGCTGCCGCGCCCAAGCCTCGCGGCGGCGTCGGGTCAGATCCTCACGGCGCTGCCGTCACTCGCGTAGAGAGCGGATTCGGTGGGACCGCGCCTCAGCCTCAGGATGACACCGTTGGGTCCGACGATTTCTCGAAAGACTCTTCAGGGCTGCAGGGCCTGCTGCGACGAAGCGGAACGCCGCCGTGGCAGTCTCGCCGTGAGGTCGTCCTACTCCCCTTCCACCACGATCCGCACGCTGTCCGCCGCACCCGTGGCGGACTGGGCACGCACGCGGTGCGCGCCCTGGGCGAGCCGCCAGCGTCCGCCCGGTGCCTCGGCGCCGTCCACGAACCAGCGGACCGGGGCGCCGGAGCCGGCGGCGTGGAAGGTGAGGGTGGCGTAGCGGGCGTCAACGCCGGCGGGCACGGCGTAGCGGTCGCCGTCGCGCGGGGCGACGATGCGGAAGCGCTCGCCGCCCGGCCGAGTGAGCGCCGCCCAGCGCCCGCCCTGGGCGCTCGCCCACTCGGCGTACTCCTCCGGCAGCGTCACGCGGCCGCCGCGCTCCCAGTCGTCCATCCGGGACGGCTCGGTTCCGGGGATGAACCACTCCACCAGCGAGGCGCACCCTGGCGTGGCGCGCAGCCCCGAGAGGCGGCAGACGCGCACGGGGACCAGCCCCGCCTCGGCCGGCGCGGGGAGGGCGCCGGGGGCCCGCCGGCTCGCCACGGCCAGCATCGCCCGGTACAGCAGCGGCCCGGCGCCGGTGATCCCGCTCACCCCCTCCATCGGGCGGCCGCTGAAGTCGCCGACCCACACCGCCACGGTGAAGCCCCGGGTGACGCCCACCGCCCAGTTGTCGGTGAAGTGCCGGCTGGTGCCCGTCTTGGCCGCCGCCGGGAAGGGGAAGTCGAACGGCGTCTCGGTGCCGAAGCCCGCCGCGCGGGCGTCGGGGTCGGCCAGGATGTCGAGCACGAGCGCCGCCGCCTGGCGCGACATCACCCGCTCGCGGGGCGGGGCCGCGTCGCCGGGCGCGGCCGGCCGCAGGCGCACCGGCGTCCACTCGCCCGCGTTGGCCAGCGAGCGGTAGGCGTCGGCCAGCTCCAGCAGCGTCACGTCGCCGTTGCCCAGCGCCAGCCCCAGCCCGTAATGCGGCGCCGAGCGTGCGAGCGAGGCGAAGCCGGCGCGGTGCAGCGTTTCCAGCAGCGCCTCCACGCCCACCCGCTCGGCCAGCTCCACCGCGGGCACGTTGAACGAGCTGGCCAGCGCCTCGCGCGCCCGCACCGGCCCGTGGAAGCGGCGGTCGTAGTTCTGCGGGCGATAGGGCCCCAGCGTGGTCGCGAAGCTGCGGGGCACGTCGGGGATGACGGTGGCGGCGGTGTGGCCGCGGTCGAACGCCAGCCCGTACAGGAACGGCTTCAGCGCCGACCCCGGCTGCCGCGGCGAGACCACCATGTCGACCTGCCCTACCCCCGGCTCCTGGAAGTCGGGCGAGCCGACCCAGGCCAGCACCTCGCCGGTGGCGTTGTCGAGCACCACCGCCGCCGCGTGCCGGGCGCCCCGGCCGCGCAGCACGCGCACCGTATGGCGCACCTCGCCCTCCAGCAGCGTCTGGAGCTCCAGGTCGAGCGTGGTGCGCAGCGTGCCGTCGCGCACCCCCGCGGCCTCGGCCTGCTGCAGCACGCGGGTGGTGAAGTGCGGCGCCAGGAACGCCGCGGCCCCCGCGGGCGGGATCACCGGCTCTTCCAGCGCCCGCGCCACCTCCTCAGGCGTGGCGTACCCCAGCTGCCGCATCCGCCGCAGCACCGCGTCGCGCCGCGCCCTGGCCCGCGCGGGAGACGCGAGCGGGTTGTCGCGCGAGGGGGAGCGGGCGATCCCCGCCAGGAGCGCGGCCTGCCCCAGGCTCAGCTCCCGCGCCGACCCGCCGAAGTACAGCGATGCCGCGGCCGAGACGCCCACCGCGCCCTGGCCCAGGGGAACGCGGTTGAGGTACTGCTCCAGGATGGCGCCCTTCTCCAGGTGCGCCTCCAGCCGCAGCGCCCACAGGGCCTGCCGCGCCTTGCCGCCCCAGCTCCGGTCGATCGGCTCCAGCATCCGCGCCGTCTGCATGGTCAGCGTCGACGCGCCGGAGCGGTGGACGCCGCGCAGGTTGTCGCGCAGGGCGCGTCCCACGGAGCGCGGGTCCACCCCGTGGTGCGAGGCGAAGCGATGGTCCTCGGCGCTGATGAACGCCTGGACCAGCCGCGGGTCGACCTCGGCCACGGGCGTCCATCCCCCGCGGCTTCCGTCCTGGGCGCGGGTGGCCCGCAGCGGCAGCCCGCCGCGGTCCTCCAGCACCAACCGCGGCATCGGCACGGGCGCCGCCGTCCCCGCCGGGAGCGGCCAGGCGATCCAGGCGCCCGCCGCCAGCACCCCGGCCGCGCCGACCGCCAGTGCGCCGCGCGCCGTCCGGCGCACGCGCCGCCGGAGGAGCGGATGCGGCTCCGCTGCGTAGTGCACGGTGCTCCTTCCCCTCTCAGCGCCCGGCGGGGCGGACGGTGAACAGGCCGCCGCCGCTGCGGCCGTGCACGCCGGGGTTGTACATCTCCTCCGCCTGCGCCGGCGCCGAGACGAACCGGCCGGCCGTGGTCGCCCGCGCCAGGTAGGTGGCGTCGTAGCTCCCCCGCCACAGCCTCCGGGCGAAGTAGACCACGCGGTCGTCGCGGATCTCGGTGTGGTCGAAGGCGGACCACATCCCCGAATCCCAGCTGCCGTAGCTCCAGTACCAGGGACCGTGCTCCTCCTGCTCGCCGTTCTCCGGCCTGGGGGCCAGCAGGTCGCTCGCGAAGGGGCTCACGGTGCGCAGGCTCAGGTCGACCGCCTCCAGGCCGGCGGGGAGCGGATCGTCGAGCACCACCATGCCGCGGTCTTCGGGGAGGGTGATGCGCAGTCGCACGCGGACGACCTCGCCCGCCGCCACGCTGGTCACCGGGCGACGAGTATCCACCGTCTCGTACCAGCGCTCCACCGAGATGCCGCGGTCCAGCGGACGGTAGGTGGCGCGCCCGGCCACCTCGCGCACGGCGAGCGTGTAGTACACGGCCGGGCCCGCGCCATCGGCCCGCACCTGCACGCGCAGCAGCTTGCGGCCGTCCCAGCGCGTGGTGACCAGGCCCGTCAGCGCCTGCGTGCTGTCGGGCGTCTGCCCGCGGCGGGCGCGGATCCGGGCGACCACGCGGCCGTCCCGGCGCACGCTCACCATCCGGTCCGGCGCGCCGCGCTGCGTCCGCTCGAAGCGGACCAGCGCCAGCACCGCCGCGCCGTAGTCCTGCGTGGTCCACTCGTAGTCCCCCTCTTCCCGCCCCTGCTGCACCACCGTCTCCACCAGCGCGCCGAGCATCAGGTGGGTCGGGCGCAGCTCCACCGTGGCGGTCAGCAGCCGTGCCGCCGGCCGCACGGTCGAGGAGAAGTAGAAGGTGCGGTCGTACGCCCCGGCCGGGAGGTAGGCGCGCGTCCCCCGCACCTTGACCCCCGCCCACGCGGCGTCCAGCAGCCGCAGCGCCGGCAGGCGGGCGCCACGGCGCGCCAGCACCTCGGCCAGCGCCACGCGGTCTTCCCACGTCATCCGCGACGCCTGCCCCAGCAGCAGGTTCTCCGACGGCACGTCCGGACGCCCCAGCCGGCTCAGGAAGTCGACCGCGGCCAAGCGCTCGGTGAGCAACTCGTACACCCGCAGGTCGCGGGTGCCCAGCGCCTGCCGCACCGCGTCGGGGTCGTGCAGCGCGCGGGTCAGGTAGCCGGCGATGCCGGCCAGCACGGTGTCCTTCACGGTGAAGCCGGCCTCGCGCGCGTCCAGCAGCACGCGCCCGGAATAGGCGGTCAGCCAGGGCGTGCTCCAGTCGGTGTTGCTCCACAGACCGATCCCGCCGTCCGACCGCTGCCGCTCGGACAGCGTGCGGACCACCTGCTCGATGCGCGGCCGCGGATCGCCCTTGAGCAACGTGACGCCGCTCGCCCGCTGGGCGCGGTAGAGGGTGACCAGCGGCAGGCCGCGGCTGGTAACCTGCTCCGAGCATTCGTACGGGTAGACGTCCAGCCAGCGCTGGTACGCCTGGATCATCGCCAGCGCCGAGGTGCCGAAGCCCAGCACCAGCCGCGAGCGCGCCAGGTCGGTCTCGGCCGGGAGCTCGAACTCGAGCGTCGCCGTGTCGCGCAGCACGCCCGAGACGGCCTGCGTGACCGGCCGGTTGGCGGGGTGGATGGGGATGCCGAGCCGCACCGCGTCTTCCGCGCCGTTGCCGGCGGCGTCGAAGCGGAAGCGCGCCGAGTCGCCGGCGACGCCCCGGAAGTGGAAGAGCGCCTCCGCGCCCCGCCCGGCACCGAGCGACAGCGTCTGCCGCGACCCGCCGATCAGCCGCACGCCGGTTACGTCCGTGTTCACCGTAGCCCTGACGCCGCCGGGGAAGCGGTGGTTCACCACGACGCCGGCCATGAAGTCGTCGCCCTCGCGCAGGAAGCGCGGGAGGGACGGGCGCGCCAGCAGCGGGCGCGTGGCCAGGAGCGGCGCGTGGCCGCTGCCGTAGCGGTCGCCCGCGGTCACCGCGAGCGCCATCACCCGGAAGGTGGTGATGTTGTCCGGCAGCTTCCCCGCGACGACCGCCTCGCCGTTCGCGTCGGTGACGACGGAGCCGATGAAGAAGGCGGTGGGGCGGAAGACGGAGCGCAGCACACCCGAGCCGTCGCGCCCGCCGCTGCCGCCGGGGTTGCGCGCGCCCTTCTGCCCCTCGGGTACCTGCGGGGCCACGGAGACCAGGTTGCTGGCCAGGCGCATCCCCAGCCCGCGCGGCTGGTAGATCAGGTCGATGGGATCGGGCGTGGTGTAGCCGGTGAGCGAGAGCACGCCCTCGTCCACCGCCCACACCGTCACCTCGCCCGCCTGCGGCCGGCCCGCGGCGTCGCGCAGGCGGATGCGGACCCGGGCCGTGTCGCCGGGGCGGTACTCGGCGCGCAGCGGCTGGACGGTCACGGCGAGCCGCTTGACCTCCGGCTTCACCGTCAGCTCGGCGTACCCCACGCGCAGCGTCGGCCGGCCGGGGTCGTCCACCGTCCCCGGCGGGGCGGAGCGGCCGCGCACCATCACCACGCTGACGTAGGCGTTGGGCGCGAACGCCTCGGTGATCGGGATCTTCACCGTCTGCGTCCCCGAGGTCACCCGGATGCGGAACTGCTGCAGCACCCGCTCGCGCTCCACCGTCACCCACGCCTCGGCGTTGGTGAAGGGCGCGGCGAGGAGGAGGGTGGCGGTGTCGCCCACGGCGTAGCGCTGCCGGTCGGGGACCACCTCCATCTTGAACTTCCCCTCGTCGTTCCACGGCACCCAGCCGGGGCCCACCACCCAGCGGGTGAAGCGGGTGCGCACCATGCGTCCCCGCCCGTCGCGCGTGACGAAGGTCATGGTGTAGTCGCCCCCCTCACGGGGGGTGAAGGCGCAGGGCGCGGGCGCGTTGCCGGTGGTGAGCCGGCAGGTGGCCACCGTGTCGGTCACCCACTCGCCCACCTCGTCGTAGACGCCGTTGCGCATCCGCCGCACGGAGTGCCACTCGCGGCGCGCCACCGTCCCCTGGACGCTGACGCCGGGGACGCCGTGCCCGTCCGGGCGCACGGCGATCACGTCCACGCGCACCGGCACCCCGGCGGACCAGAAGTAGCCCTTCCCCTGCGGCTTCGCGCCCAGGTAGAAGTCGGCCGGGTGCACCATCACCGAGGTGGTGGCGGCCACCGTCTGCCGGTTCGCGTCCACCACCTCGGCAGACACCGTCAGCATCGACGGGCGGCCGCTGGGCTGTACCGCCGCCTTCACCTTCAGGTCGCGGTAGCCCCGGGCATCCAGCGTGTCCACGCCGCTCCCCGCGGTCTCCTCGCCGGCGTACGACTCGCCGCTCCACCAGTCGGGCTCCTCGCCCAGCTGGTAGCCCTCGGTGCCGGGGATCTGCAGCGACCAGCTCCCCACCTCCGCCTGCCGCGCCGTCCAGCGCAGCGGCGCACGCGCCATCGGCGCGCCGAACAGGTAGCGCCCGCCGATGGTCACGCGCACCTCGTCGCCCGCGAACTTCGCCTCCTTGGGCGCGGTGGCGTCGACCAGGAACTCGGGCGGGCGATACTCGGCCACCTGGTAGCTGGTGTAGCTGATCCGCCGCCAGCGTCCGTCGCGCTTCGCCTGGATCTCCACCGCGTACTGTCCCAGCGGCACCTCGGCCGGGAGGCGGAAGGTCTGCTCGGCCGTGCCGAAGCGGCTGAGCGCCGTCACGGTGTCGCGCACCGGCTTCCCGTCGCGGTCGCTGAAGCTCCAGCGCAGCGAGTCGCCCGGCCCCGGCGGGAGCAGCGCGCCCAGCGGGCCGCGGCGCACGATGGCCTTGGCGTACACCGGCTCGCCCGGCCGGTAGATGCCGCGCTCGGTGAACACCGCGCCCGCGATGGGCGCCCGCTCCTCGCCCCAGGCGCCGTACACGCCGAACTCGTAGGGGGACAGGTCCGGATCGTACTCGTTGATCCCCACCAGCGCCCGGTCATCGCCCTCGCGGGCGGAGACGTAGCCCTCGAACGAGCTGCCGCCGCAGTACGGTTCGCACGTCTGGGTCGTGTCCGCGGGCGGTGGGGCGCGGAAGCCGGAGAGCACGGCGAGCCCGCGCGCGTCGGTGCGGCCGGAGGCGCGCACCGCGCCGCTGGTGTCGTGCAGCGCCACCTCCACGCCGCCGCGCGCCCGGCCGTCGTTCACGCCCGTCACCCAGACCACCGCCTGGTCCACGCCCACGCGGGCGTGCACGGCCAGGTCGGTCACCTGCACCAGCGCGATCGGCTGGCCGCCGGACTCGGCGGTGGTGGTGTCGACGCCGCGGCCGCCCACGCGCACGGCCAGCAGCGTTCCCCCACCCACGGGGAGCCGCACGCCGGTCACGACGCTCGCGTCCTGGCGGCTCTGCACCGGGATCTCCCGGCGGGCCGCGCCGGGCTCCAGCTCCTTCCAGGCCTCGTCCCATCCCCACCCGCGCGAGAGGAACTGGGCCTCCATCCGCTCGGGGACGGCGGCGACCGTCACCTCGAGGGTGTCCACGTTCACGTGCTGCACCGCCAGCGTGCCGAAGCCCCGCCGCTCCACGATCATCTTGCCGTAGGGATAGACCACGGACGGCGGCACGCCGGGCGTGACGAACGAGGCGTTCACCGCCCCCGGCAGGCGCTGCCCGAACACGTCCCGGAGCGCCGCGTCCACGGTGAGGGTGTAGGCGCGGCGCGGCTCCAGGCGCCCCTCCAGCACCCACTCGGCGGAGCTTTGCGCCGTGTCGCGCACGGTGAACGCCCGGCCGGGCCCCAGGCGCACGTGGCGCAGCACGTCGGCGCCGCGCACGGGGGTGGAGAAGACCACCGTGGCGGGGCCGTAGTGGCATTCCGCGGCCTGCGGACACCCGGCGTGGACCACGCGCAGCGGACCGTAGGTGGCGAAGCTCCAGCGCAGCTGCTCGCCCCTCACGCTGTCCAGCCGCGCGGGAAGGACCAGCTCGGCCCTGCACCCCGCGAGGAGCGGGCGCTCGGGAGTCAGCTCGGCGACGCGGCGCAGGTCGCGCGTGGAATCGAACGCCGCGCCGTAGTAGCGGAACCACTCCGGGTCGCCGGCGCCGATGCGGTGCTGCCCGGCCAGGCGCAGCGGCACCGGCGTGCCGCCGTGGCACGAGGTGTCGGGCTCCACCCGCGCCGACGCCAGCTCGCGCGCGCCGAAGGTGCTGGAGAGCAGCACGCGGAAGGTCGGCCGCGGCGGCAGGAACCTCGCTTCGCCGTTGGGTCCCACGGGGTCGCCGGTGAGCACGCGCGCCCTGGCCACGCGGACGGTGAAGCGGTGGGGGCGCTTCAGCCGGCCGCCGTCCATCGCCGAAAAGGTGTTGGCGATGGTCACGCGATACGCGGCGCCGGGCCGGAGCGGCTGGTCGGGGGTGAAGCGCAGGGTGACCGGGTCGCGCCACTCCGCCTTGCCGCGGACCGACGGGGAGATGCGGAAGAGCTTCTCCGCGTCCACCAGGTCTTCGAGCCCGCCAGCCACCGGGCGGTCGAAGGTCACGGTGATGGGTGCGTCGGGCTCGGCGGGCTCGCCGGGGGTGGGCGCGGTGCGCAGCACGCCCAGCTCGGGCACGCGCGGTTGAACGGCACGAGCGGAGCGGAACGCGAAAAACCCGGAGATTCCGAGGATCGCGAACAGCGCGATGGCAGCCCTGCGCATGGGTGGGAACGCGGAGTGAGAAGGGGTGGCGGAACGCGGTGCGGACGATCGGGTGGCCCTGTCGGACGAGCTGCGTTGGATCCCGGAGGGATCGTCCTTGCCGGCAATCAGGTGCGGGCCGTGGGGGACAGGCCGCTACCAGCGTGGGGGTGGACGGTCGCTCGCGGGGCTGCTCGGTCCGGGAGATCCAGCGATCCCGTGCACCTCCGCCGATCGGAAACGGCGTCCAGCCGGAGCGCCGATTCTAATCGGATCATAATACAGCGGGCGTGGCGGAATAGTTTCGTCGGGTGGGTCGAGGTGATCCCGCCCGACGTTCAGACCGATCCCGGGGTGATCGCCGCGGGCAATGGTCGTAGGGCACCAGGACCGCGCGAGGCGGTCGGGCTACCGCGTGACGCACTGAAGACCGGGCCTCGAGATCCGCAGTTCTCGGCGTTTACGGTGGTCGGGGCGGTGCTGGTGGTGCCGTCTGCATAGCGGCGTGCCATGCACGGCACTTCCTCGTTTGCGCGATTCCGGCTTCCCTGCTCATGCGCCGATCATCGCCGAATAGAGGTTGTAGCCCGAGGCGACGCTGCCGCTATTCTTGATCACGACCTCGATGCGCCGATTCCCCGGCGTGATGAGATGGTAGACCACCCTGGTGATCTCGAAAGCGACGGGGCCCAGCAAGAAGTCATCGCCCGTGACGTCCTTCGCCTCGACTGAGAACGCCCACACGTGCTTGCTCGGTGCGTTTTTCCAAACAAAGGATGTGCTTGCTCCAGGATTCACATTCCCGGACCCAAGAAGCTGAAAATTGACATTAGCCATTGTTGCCTCCTCCTCATCAGAAGCTCTTCAACAGATTGCGATGTTTGCATACGAGCGGGGGGTTCCGGCGATTCCACGCCGGAGGGTGGGTGACAATGCCGCGGCGGGGGAGCCGACGGGTTCGTGCGCCACGCAAATGCGGGTAAGGAGACGTGCGGGCGCACGGGTGAGGAGCGGAGGACCGGATTACGCTCCAGCGTTCCAAGAGGGCAAAATCCGGACCCGTGACCGTCTGTTTGTGCGTTCGATCTAAATGGCTTGATCCGCCTGTGCTTCTGCTTGCTTTGTCCGATCCCGCTCTACCCCAAATGGCTGGGTGAACATCTCCTTCTGGGACAAATCTTCCCTATCGCGTGTGCCCCAGGAGCGAGGTCGCAGCGCGCGCGGGAGCAGCAGCGCGAGCAGGACCAGCGCGGGGAAGAGCACGCCGGACGCGGCCACCAGCCCCGCGGCCCACCCTGCGGCGCCGCACACGCTCAGCACCACGCCCGCCACCCACACCACCCACGCCAGCGCGCGCACCCGGCGCGGCAACGCGGGCGTGCCCAGGGTCAGCACGACCCCCGCGGCGGTGTAGAATCCGTTCGCGAACACCGCCGCGAGCACCGTCCCCACGCGCTGGACGTGGTCGAAGCGCGCCGCATCGTCCGTCAGCAGGGGGAGCCAGCCGGCGTACAGCATCTCGCCCGACAGGTCGCACGCGAGCCCCGCCGCCGCGACGACGAGCGCGGCCACCGCTGCGCCGCGGCTCCGCACGGCACGCGCCCACCAGGCGTAGAAGGCGAGCACGCTCACCCCTGCCATCATCCACACCGCGAACCCGGCGCGCCACGCGGTGGCGTGCGCGTGCACGTACGCCATGCGCGCCGCGAGCTGCGGCTCGGCTTCGGTCCCACCGCGCAACACCAGCAGCATCGGCATCCCCGCCGCCGCGTGCAGCGCCGCGCAGACGTACGGCGCGGCGGCGAGACGCCCGCGGGTGCGGGGCGGAACCTCGGCAAGAGTGCGGACGCGCGGCGGGCTCGCGGGCGGTGAGCTCATTCCTGTAGGGTGGCGGGCGGGGCCTGGCGCGGAGCTCGCGCGTGGGCCACGAACCTACGCCGCGCTCTTCCGTCGTCACAACAAGGGCGATCAGCTTGTATGTGCACGGCCTGCGCTGTAGTCTCGTAATCCTCCAGCACGCGCTCGCCTCCTCACCCGCATCGGAAACAGCGAAAGCAGTTCGACACCGCAGGTCGATCCGTCGCGCCGCGTCCTCCGTCGTCTGGTCCCCACCCTCTCCATCACATCCCCATGACCGACTCTACGACCGCTCCGCTCCCGGCGCTCGAGCCCTGGGACAAGTGCATGCGCCTCGCCCGCGAGCTCCTGATGGTGGGCGAGGACGGGAGCGACCTGACGCTCCAGTACCTGCGCATCCTCTTCGATGGCGGGCTGCCGGCGGCGGAGCGGCCGCGGCGCGTGCTGGTGGTCGGCGCGGGGATCGCCGGGCTGCTCGCGGCGAGGCTGCTGAAGGAGGCCGGGCACCACGTCACGCTCATCGAGGCCAACGCCTCGCGCGTGGGCGGACGCATCAAGACCTTCCGCCGCGAGTCGGACAGCGCGCCCGCGCCCTTCGCCGATCCGCTGCAGTACGGCGAGGCGGGGGCGATGCGCCTCCCCGACTTTCATCCGCTGGTGCTGGCGCTGGTGGACTCGCTGGGGCTCGAGCGGCAGCTCTTCTTCAACGTCGACGTCGATCCCGCCACCGGGAACCAGGACGCCCCCGTGCCCGCGGTCGTCTATCGCGACGCGAGCGGCGCCGTGCTCTGGCGGCGCGGACCCGGCCACACCGACTTCGAGGCGCCGAAGAAGCTCAACCGCACCTGGATCCGCGCCAACGGCATCCAGGCGCGCAAGGGCGAGTACGCGAAGGACCCCGCGCCGATGAACGCCGGCTTCCAGGTGCCCGCGTCGCAGCGCGCGATCACCACCAACGACCTGATCAACGCCGCGCTGGAGCCGATCCGCGACTACTACTCGTACGTGGAGAACGGCCTGCGCAAGCCGAAGCCGCTCGCCCAGCGCATCGAGGGGTGGGCGCGGCTGATCTACGACCTCGACGGCTACTCCATGCGGCGGTTCCTCAAGGAGTTCGCGCGGCTGACGGACGAGACCATCGAGGCGATCGGGACCATCGAGAACCTGACGTCGCGCCTGCCGCTGTCGTTCTTCCACTCCTTCCTCGGCCGCAGCGACATCAACCCCAACGCCACCTACTGGGAGATCGAGGGCGGAAGCTGGCGCCTCACCGACGCCCTCCTCCCGGCCGTCGGCGGCGAGCTGCGGCTGGACCGGCGGATGATTCGCCTGGAGTACTGGGACGCGCCGCGCGACTGCTCGCAGCTGCAGCACGTCTCGGCGGACGGGCCGCACGTGTGGATCGAGACGGTGAGCGAGGACGGGCGCACCACCGAGGCGTTCACGGGCGACTGCGCCATCGTCACCGTGCCCTTCTCGTCGCTGCGCCACGTGATCGTGGAGCCGCTGCTCTCGTACCGGAAGCGCCGGGCGATCATCGAGCTGCACTACGACTCGGCCACCAAGGTGCTGCTGGAGTTCTCGCGCCGCTGGTGGGAGTTCTCCGACGCCGACTGGGCGCGGGAGCTGGCCGAGCTGGCGATCGACGGCGGTGGCGGCGGCGCGCTGCTGGGGGCGCACCCGAGCGCGGACGACACCGCCGTCACCGCAGCCATGCGCGAGGCGTACGACCGCTTCCGCAAGGCGAACCCGCCGGAGCGCCCGGCCGACCACGTGTACGGCGGCGGCTCCATCACCGACGGGCCCAACCGCTTCATCTACTATCCGTCGCACCGGGTGGAGGGGAGCGCCGGCGGGGTGGTGCTCGCCAGCTACTCGTGGGCCGACGATGCCGCGCGCTGGGACTCGATGGACGACGACCAGCGCTACGCCTACGCGCTGCGCGGGCTGGTGTCGCTGCACGGCGAGCGCATCCTCCCCTTCTTCACCGGCCGCGGGCAGACGCAGAGCTGGATGCGGAACCCCTACGCCTTCGGCGAGGCGGCGGTGTTCTTCCCGGGCCAGCTCACGCAGCTCCACCTCGACATCCCCACGCGGGAGGGCCCGCTGCACTTCGCGGGCGAGCATACCTCGCTGAAGCACGCCTGGATCGAGGGCGCCATCGAGTCCGCCGTCCGCACCGCGCTCGAGGTGAACGGCGAGGGAGGCGCGTCGTGAGCGGCCCGGACACGGGGTGGACCGTCGCACGCTACCTGGCGGCGCGGCTGGAGCAGCTCGGCATCACCCACCTTTTCGGCGTCCCCGGCAACCACCTGGGCCCCTTCCTCTCCACCATGCGCGCGTCGACGAAGGTGCAGTGGGTGGGCACGCCGACCGAGATGGGCGCGGGCTACGCCGCCGACGCCTTCGCGCGGGTGCATGGCGTCGGCGCGGTGGCGGTCACCTACGGCGTGGGCGCCTTCTCGCTGCTGAACACCATCGGCGGCGCGTACGTGGAGGAGATCCCGGTCGTCGCCATCAACGCCTGCCCCACCTTCGAGCAGTGGCAGAACTTCCGCGCGGTGGGGCTGCTCACCTCGCACATGAGCCCGCGCTTCGAGAGCAACCTGGAGGTCTACCGGCAGGTGACGGTCGACGCGCAGGTGCTCTCCAACGCCGCGCTCGCGCCGCTGCAGATCGACGGCGCGCTCACCGCCTGCCTGAGCGCGCGCCGCCCCGTCTACCTGGAGGTGATGGAAGACGTGTGGTCCACCCCCTGCCCCGCGCCCGAGGGGAAGCTGGCGCCGCGCGAGCGTCCGGTCA